>JAGBIB010000150.1 GCA_017935195.1 Clostridia bacterium | reverse complement strand
GCATTTGTTTTACAAATGCATCGGGCTGCGCCCATACCCCTATCTTATTTCTCCGATAAGGACATCACCCATTCATGAGGAAGGGTTTCATTTATTTGCTTTGGTATATTGTCCTGCTTTGCCCCGACAAAAGCACATTTGGGACTGCTCAGGTCTTATTCAACGGCTTCAAAGCACCGTTTTTTAGAAAAAAGGACGTTTACTCCTTTTTCAAGACGGGAAAGGCGGTCAGATCGGGAAACTCAATGGGAGGAGCGGCATCGTAGCCCGTGAAAAACTCCTCATAGCGATAGCTGACCGTATAGCTCTCGCCTCCCAATTCACAGTTTCCCGTAAAGGACAGGCTATAGGAGGTGATCCGCCGCTCCTTTCCCTCCATCTGCATGGAAAGAAGCAGGGTAGACCACTCCGAAGGGAGCGTCTGTCCAAACAGTGCAGCCTGCATATTATAAATGAAGATCTCTTGGCTCTTTTGGCAGGTCTCGGGTGAAAAACGCAGATCCACCCGCACGCTCTCCCCGTCCTTCACACCGTAGCGGCTGACAGGCGAGGCCTCGCTCAGCGAATAGAGTCCCATGGCGGAGGAATAGTCCTCCTCAAAGGGCAGGCTGTATTTCTTTTCATCCTTGCCGTGAAACTGATAATAGATCCGCCCCTCGGTCAGATAGGAGGTGGACAGAGAGGTCATTTCGGTGGGTAAAACGGTGGCGGGATCAATGGTGATCGCCTGATAAGTCTCGGTTTGGCGATCGGCAAGGTGTCCCTTGTTGTGGTGCACGCTCTCCGAATAGAGCAGATAGCCTGTGATCGCCTTACCGCTCTCCCTTTCTCTTATCACCGCAGAGGCACGGGCAAAGGAAAGGCAATCTGCCACCCAAAAGGCGGAGAGCCCCTGCTTCAGATATTCGGTTGCTTCCGTTGAGATGTCCTCGCTCTCCTCTTTGCAGTGGCAAAGTCCGCAAAGAAGAAGGCAGAGGCATAAAACCAATGCGCAAATGCGCCCACATTTTTGAACGATCATAGGATAAACCCGCTTCAAGGGGAAGTCCTTTCTTATGGTTTATAGCGTCCTTGGCGCAAGGCGAAGGCTCTTTTTAAGCCATTCGGCAAAACGCCCTTGGCTCATATTTACTGCAGCTTTTCGGTATCGGCAGGCACCGACAAAAAGGCCACCGCCCGCTCCACCGAGTCCTTGGAATTGCCCCAAGGCTCATCGTCATAGCGGTAGTCAAACTTCTTGCAAAACCAGGAAACATCGTCCTGCAGCTCCTCAAAATACTTCAGGGTAGGCGCAGAGACCGCCTTATAGAAGTCACCGTATTCCTTCTTTTTTAGTCCGTACTTGCCGTAGCGGGCGTATAATTCCAGATGGGGCAGGCAGTAGTAAGGCTGGTCTGCCGCCTTTTTGCGGAAGGCAGGCTCGGCTTGCCACAGAAGCACGGCGTTTTCCATCACCTTACCGAAGGAAAAGTCAATACGGGAGCAGAGGTAACAGCTCTTGTTTAATTCCTTGATGCGGGCGCAAGCGGTGGATCCCGCCCCCTTTACCGCATCGGCAATGCCCCCCTTGACCCCGTCGCGGATCTCGGCAAGATGGCTTTCAAGGATGAGCGCCACTCCAAGACGGTTGCGCTTCCCCAGAAGCTTGCCGTAGTGGCGGTGGCAGAAGCCCTGCTTGTTGGTCTTGATACGCACGTCGGGCTCCATCATCGAGCCACCCAGGATCAGCTCCAGCTCGTTTTCCTCAAATTTTTCGTAAAGACGGCAAAAAGGACAGCCCTTGCCCTCCTCTATGGATTTATCAAACGCTTCGTTGATGGGTATGGTATAAATGGTCTCAAACATGGCCTGCCTCACTTTTCACGTTTTCGGGGAATTACGTCCCTCTTTTTCTATTCTACCATTTTCCGCTCCTTTTGTCAACACCCTCCGTCAAAGCCGGTCTCTCCATCGGAAAAAAGAGTGCCTTGACCGACGGTCAAGGCACTCTTTTTTCAAGCTTTCTTGCTATTACTTTTTCTTTTTCTTCAAGAAGAAGACTGCTGCAATGGCTACAGCGCCTACCGCTATCACCGATCCTGCAACGATGGCAATGATGCCGCCGGTGCCCAGACCGGACTTGTCGGAATCGTCCTTTTCGTCGTCCTTATCCGAAGTGGAGGGCTGAGGTGCGGGAACGGCGGGGCTCTCGCTTACGCTTTCCTCATTTTCGGAGGGCTGAGGTGCGGGAACGGAAGGCTCTGCCTCGCTCTTGTCATCCTTGGAGGGTTCAGGAGAAGGAGTAGGCTCACCGCCCTGCTCATAGCCTGCGGTTGCCTTCTCGGTCACTGCGGTCTGTCCGAAGATATCGGTCACGGTCAAACGGCAGATGTATTCTTCGGGAATTGCGGTGTCGCTAAGGGTCATGGAGGTCAGCTCGGGACGGGTCATTTCCTTGGTGGCAACCACCTTTCCGGATTCGTCAACGATCTCAACCTTTGCGCCGATCTGAGGAGTGGAGGTCTCGCCTGCAGTCCAGCTGACCACCAGGTCGCTGCCCTTCATCTCGCTCTTCAATTCGGAAGTAACCAGCGTGCCGAAGGTGGGGGCTGCGGGCTGCTGGATCTTGAAAACCTTTGACTCGGGCCAAGCCTTGTCATGCTCTGCCTGATCCTCACGCATGGTACCGTCGGTAATGCCCCAGAGGTAGCCTTCCTCTTCGTTATAGCCGTACTCGTGGGTACCGACCTTGTTGGCAGTGCCGCCGTTGCCGTAGCTCAGGGTCACCTTGTTGATGGAATTCCACTTCTCGGTTGCCTTGTCAAGAACATACATATTCTTGATGTTATATTCTCTGACACCTTCCCGACGGGAGGACATAAAGTTCTCCATGAACAGACCCATATCGCCCGTCAAACCGGAGTTGATCAGATGGGTATCGTAATAGGTGTTCAGCTCCCACTTGCCGCTCTCCTGATCAAGGAACCACAGACCCACGAAGGTGCTGTCATTTTCCACGTCCTCCCAAGAGTGAAGAACCATGGTGTACCACTGATTGGGCTGCCAAGCATAGTCGTGGATGCTCTGCATACCGGTACCCTCACCGCCAAAGGGATCGTCCACTCTGTCGGGATACATCTGAGAGGCGTTGAGCTCGACCCAACCCATCTTGCCGTTTTCATCCTTGCCGAAGTATTCCCAGTGCCAGAAGGACAGGATACCCAAACGGTCGGTCTCGCTTCCGTGGCCCTTATAGTGCTGAAGTCCTGCATAGCAACCACCCAGCTTGATGTTCTTATAGGCCTTCTTCGTTTCCTTGGAAAAATCCATGCCGAAATTTGCAAGCGCCCAATAGGTACCGAACACCGACTGGGGAGCACGGAAATCGATCATATAGGTGGTATGTACATCACCTGCCGCAGACATATCGGGAGAGGTGTACATATTATACGCCATCTCACCATCGGCAGAGGAGTTCATCGGAGCGGCGCACAGCATCAGCGTCAGGACGGTCAGAGCCGCAACGATTCTTGTGAAGATCTTTTTCATGATTTTCTCCTTATATTTGTTAGAAGTGCTTTGCCCCGCATGGGGCCGCTACTTTTAGTATAAAACAAAAAGAAGAAAAAGTCAATAGCTATTCAAAAAATGAGCGAAAAGACCTTTACAAAAAGAAAAAAGAATGCCGCCCGCAGTAAAGCGGGCGGCGATGCCTGCGCCCGTAACAAGGGCGCAGAGCCTTTCTTTACGATTTTTTAAGAAGCCTTTTGCACAGTGCCTCGTCGGGAGTGACCACCGCAGAATAGTTGGTGTGGTAAATCACATACCCGGGATGGGCGGCAGGGGGCTTTTTCACATTTTTGACCTTGGTATAATCCACCGTCACCTGAATGCCCTCCTTCAGCGTGCTGTTGCAGGCGGCAATGATGGCGGCATCGGTGAAGTCCTCGGCAGGGGGATCGTCCACCCCGTCGCAAACAAGAATGACGTGGGAGCCGGGAGCGCCGTGCACATGGAACCACCAATCGCTTTTTTCGGCAACCTTAAAGGTGAGGGCATCGTTTTGCAGGTTGTTTTTGCCGCAAAGCACCCGAAAACCGCCCCTCGTTTCATATTCCAGATAGCGTGAGGGGGGCAGCTTTGCCGAAGGGGGGATCTTTGACCTTGAAAGATAACCCGTCTTCTGCAGCTCCTGACGGATCTCCTCGATCTCGGCAGGCAAGGAGGCTCTTTCAAGAGCATCCATCGCCGAATAGATGTAGGCAAGCTCGCTCTGCGCCTTGCTGATCTGCTCCGCCAAGGCGATCTCCGCATTCTTGCACTTGGCATACTTTTTAAAATAGCGCTGGGCGTTGGCAGAGGGCGACAGCCGTCCGTCCAGATCAATGGTCACCGTTTCCATTTCGGGAGAGTAGTAATTGATCAGCTCCACTCGCTCCTGTCCCTTTTTCAAGGCGTACAGATTGGCGGTGATCAGCTCACCGTATTGCTTGTAGCTCTCCTTTTCTGCGCAAAGGGCAAGCTCTTCCTTTTGGGCGGTCATCTTTCTTTGCAAGCGTGCCTCTGCATTTTGCAGTACCTTGAACAGATCCTGCGCACGCCGGTGGACTCTGTCCGAACGCTCCCTTTCGGCAAAATAGTCGTCAAGCATTGCCGAGGGACTGTCATACGAAAGGCACTGCCCCATTGCACCGTACTGACGGACAGGAAAGAAGCTGTATTCCTCGTTTTTGCCCTCCACTCGCAGGATGCAGGGGGCAAAGCGCTCCTCTTTCACCAAAGCCGAAAAGGCGCAAAGGGCCTCAAAGAGGGCGGGGGCGTGCGCCAAGGCAGGCGCATCGGTGCTGCCCGTTGCCACAAATGCCAGCTCTCTTGCCGTTAAAGGAGAGAGTCCGTAATAGTTTGCCGTGAGAAATTTGTCGGCAGGACGCTCTCCCGCCGATGCCGCACGGAGGAAAAAGTCCTCCCTTTGCACCGTCAGCGGGCTGACCTTGCCCTCCTGCTTGGGGGGGAGCTCATAGCGCATTCCGGGCAAAAGCTGTCTTTTTTCGCTTTTGGTAAAGTCCACGGGGCGCAAGACCCCCAGAATCTTTTCTTCCCCGTCAAGGAGGATCAGGTTGCTGTACTTGCCCATCATCTCGCAAACCAGCCGCCGCTTGGTGGGATAGCCCAGCTCGTCCCGCGCCTCAAAGCAAAAGACCAGCATACGCTCAAAATCCTCTTGCACCACCTGCTTTAGCACACCGCTTGCCAGATGCTTGCGCAACAGCGTGCAGAAAAAGGGAGGAGTGGCGGGGTTTTCCTTGGGCAAAAGGGTGATGGACGGACGGGCGTTGCCCGGTGCCGCCGATAGGGCAAGACGGCAGGGGCCGTCCTTGGTGCGAAAGATCAGATCGATCTGATCCTTTTCGGGTTGATGGATCTTTTCCAGCTTGCAATCTGTCAATCTGCGACGAAACTCCGCCGCAAGACAGGCAAGCATTCCTGCATCAAGTGCCATGACAGTCAAACGAAGGCCTTCCTTCAGCCTCCCTCTCCTTTCGGTAGTATATATTCAAGTTCAAGAGGTCACTCCTCCTGCTCCTGCTCCTGCGGGCACTGCCCGATCTTGTAGGCATCCACCGCATAAAAACGGCTCTCACAGCGAAATCCCAGCTGACGTGCAAGACGCAGGGAGATCTGATTGCGGCAGGAGCAGCAATAGACCACACCCTTTTTCTGCATCAGCAGGCGGTCTGCAAGCAAGGCCACGTTGGAGCTGCCGTACCCCCTTGCTCTGTGGGCGGGATGGGTATACACCGCCGCCTCCAAAAGACGCTGTCCCTCCGAATGCTCGTTTACCGTGGCAATGGAGACCAGCACGCCGTCCACCACCGTCACTGCGGCGGGCAGATCCTTTTGGAGCAGCTCCTGCAAATCAAAATCGGTGGGATTCTCTCTGATCTTTAAAAGAAGCTTGGGTGTCAGCATCTTTGAGGAAGGAAGAATGGCCTCCCTCTTCAGCTCCCTTCTGTCCCAAAGCACCATGGAGCGATAGTAGCGCAGCTTTCCCTGCTCGGGGCGCTCATAGCCGATCTCTTCAAGATAAGGGGCGATCAGCGCGTCAAATTGCAACAGGCTTTCCTTTGAGAAGGGGTTGTCGCAGTTTAAGAGAAACTCCCTTGCCTGCGGATAGATCCCATAATAGCATTCCAGCTCGATCTTGCTTTTGTAGCGGCAAAAGACCACCGGCACGATGGCGGGCACCCCCGCCTCAAGCAGCTCTTCCTCGTCCTCAATGGTGATAAAAAGTCTGGGTTTTTGCTCTGTTCTTTGCTTTTCCATAGCATTTTCCGCCTTTTTCTTGTTTTTTCTTGCACTTTTTAAGAAGTGCTTACAGCTCCTCGCTGTCTAAGCTCTTGTAGCCCTTGCCAAGCACTTGGCTGGCACCCGTCACGATCATGAAGGCGGCGGGATCCTCTTCAAGGACGATCTCTCTGGCCTTGGGTGCCTGCTGCTTTCTCATGGCGCACATGATGATGTGCCGCTCGTTGCCGGTATACGCCCCCGTGCCCTGCAGATAGGTCACACCCGAATGAAGCTCCAAGGTGATGCGACGGGAGATCTCCTCCTCCTTGGTGGTGATGATGTAGATCATACGCGCCCCGTCCGAGCCGTACAGCACGAAATTGGAGAAATAAGAGCTGATGAAGATGCCGAGGATGGAGTAGATGAGCAGCTCGATATCAAAGCGGGCGATGTCAAAAGCACCCTCCTCAAAGGCGGCGCAGACCGTGCCAAGGGTGACGATCACCCCGTCAAGGATCAGATAGAAGGTGCCGGTCTGCATATGCTTGTATTTTTGCCGCAAAGCCTTGATGATGATGTCGGTGCCCCCGAAGGTGCCGCCGCCCCGCATCACAAGACCGATGGACGCACCCACAAGCACACCGCCGCCGATGGCGGCAGGCAGGGGGGAGATGGCATAGCTCGGCACCAAAGCGGCAAGACCGCTGTCGATAAGCTCCATTAAAAGGGAGGATGCCGCCACGGCGCAGATGGTCTTGGAAAGAAACTTCACCCCAAAGCGCCACACCCCGAAAATAAGGATGGGCAGATTGAAGATCAGAATGATCACGCCCTTGCCGAAGGGCAGGAAGTTCAGTCGGTCAAGCACCAGCGCCAGACCCGAAATGCCCCCCGAGGTCAGTCCCGAGGGACCGAAGAAGAGCGAGATGCCGATGGAATATAAGACGATCGCCAAAACGATGTTTAAAATATCCTTTACCCGATGACCCATCGGGATCTTCTTTTTTAGCTCTGCGCTCACCGTTGTTTTTTTCATATTCATTGCCTTTTGCTTCCTCTAAATAAAAATGCGGGAGTCCTCTTGATCTGAGGCAACTCCCGCGATTGATTTTTTCGTTTCGGTTGCCCTTCAGCGTGTCTTGGGCAGATAGAGCATGGGGTCCTTTTGTACGCCGTCGATGCGCACCTCAAAATGCAGATGAGGGCCGGTCACTCTGCCGGTAGCACCCGAAAGGCCGAGCAGGTCACCCTTGTTGACCTTGTCGCCCACCTTTACCTGCACCTTGGACATATGGGCGTAGTAGGTCTTCATGCCGTTGCCGTGGTCGATGATCACGTAAATGCCGTAGCCGTTGCCCTTGTCGGAAGCGCAGATCACCGTGCCGCCGTCAGCCGCATAAAGCTTGGTGCCGGTCACAATGGCAATATCGGTGCCGCCGTGCAGCTTGGTCACACCGAAGAGATATCTGTAGCCATAATGAGAGGAGATATAGCCCTCGGTGGTGGGCCACATCAGACTGCCCGTGGCAGAGCCCTTTGCAAGAGCGCCCACTCTGTAGACCTCGTTTATGGGCTCGACCATAACAAGAATGTTGCTAAGGCTTCTGGAGACCTCCACCCCGTTTTCATAGGTCACGGTGTAAGTCAGCTTCTTGCTTCCTTCCGAGCCTGCGCTCACAAGGATCTTTGTGCCCTCATAAAGGGTCTTATCCTCGTTTAGAAGCGTTTCAAAGGGGATCTGCTCCACCACCTCTTCGCTCTTGACCTCGACGAGAACGGGCGTGACGTGGGGCAGCGTTTCGCTTTCCACAAAGCGATCCACCTTGGCATAGTTGATATCGGAGGGCAGCTCCATCTTCAGATCGGTGCAAAGAGAGAGCAGTGCGCAAACCTCGTTTCCGCTCATCAGATCGGCAGTCTTCACGATCACGTCGCTCTGATAGCTCAGTCCTCTCAATTCCATCCGTACGCCCTCTTCCTTGGCCTGTTTTTCAATGAAGAGCGAGACGGCCTTTTCCAAGATCTTTTGGTTCTCGGCAACCGCCGAAAGCACACCGTTTATGTAAAGTCCGCATCCCGCGGTGTAGTCGTTTTTCACAATGCCCGCCACCTTTTCGGCAAGAAGGGAAAGAGAGAGGGGCGAGGCCGCACATTGCTCCTGTGCCACCGTCAGCTCCCCGTCAAGGGTATAGTCCTTACCGAGCAAGGAACGGATCTGCTCTGTAAGTGCCGCAGCAGAAACACCCTCCTCGGCAACACCCAGACGCAGGCCGTTATAATAAAAGACCTCGACCGTGGGAAGATCTTCGGGAAGAGACTCCTCCGCTTCGCTCTCAGACTCTGCGCTTACCTCCAAAGAGCTCTCTGTCTCGGGCAGAGGAGAGGGCGCCGCTTCGGGCGACTGCTCTTTCTCTCTGAAAAGAAAGGCAGAAAGAGCGACAGCTCCCGCAAGGGCAAGGAGGAGGGCGGAGGACAGAAGGATCACAGGCAACTTCTTGTTCATTTTCACGAAAAACGCTCACTTTCATTTATTTTTTGAAAACCGCACATACCGATTTATTGTACCATACTTTTCTTTTTTTGTCAAGCAAGCTTTTCCCAATATTTTTGCCAAAGTTCGCCTTTTTCATACATTATTTCGACACATTTCCTTCATTTTTAAGACAATCGACTGCTTTTTGCCCCATTTCTTCCCTCCTGCCTCTCTCCTTCCTCCCTTCAAAAAGCAAGCGATCCCCCTCCTGATGCTCGCCCCCAAGCCATCCTCCCCCACCCACTCCCCAAGCCAACTCCTTCTTGCTTTTCTTCCCGAAATATGATAGAATAAAAAAAACGAAAGCAAGGAACGGCAAAAGCATGAACGAAGAACAACTCCTCAAGACCGATCGGGACGGCCTCTCAAGCAAGGACGACGAATACTATATGGGCATTGCCCTCAGGCTGGCAAAGGAAGCAGCATCGGAGGGCGAGGTGCCGGTGGGTGCCGTGGCGCTGTGGGAGGACGGACGGGTGGTCGGTGTGGGCAAAAACCGCAGAGAGAGCGAGAAATGCGCCCTCTGCCACGCCGAGATCGAAGCCATTGCCGAGGCAAACCGCACCCTCGGGGGGTGGCGGCTACACAAATGCACCCTTTTCGTCACCTTGGAGCCCTGCCCCATGTGTGCGGGAGCCATCACCAACGCCCGCATCAAGCGGTTGGTCATCGGCGCAAGAGATCCGCGGGCCGGGGCATACGGGTCGGTCTTCAACATCAACGATCTGCCCTTAAACCACAAGACCGAGCTGACCTGCGGCGTGCTGGAGGAAGAGTGCGCAGGGGTGTTAAAGGACTTCTTTAAGGATTTACGCAAGATCGGAAAGTGAGCAAAAGCCAAGCAGGACGGCGGGAGCGTCTTTCATTTTTTGAAAAGACCGCTCCCGCTTTTTCTTTTTTCTGATTTCCAAAAAAGCCATTCGTGGCTTTTCCTGCCCCAATTTGGGAGCTTTTGGGGGAAAGTCTCCTGAAATCCTTCAAAAACCTTGGCAAAACGAGCGGTTTACCTCCGATTTTCTTTTGATTTCTTTTGAAAAGAGGTTTGTCGGCACGCTTATTTTTTTATTTTTTTCGTTTTTCCGTTGACTTTTTTCAAAAAAAACGTACTTATATGGCAAAGACGCTCAAAAGCGCAAAAAGGAGTACACGAAATGAACGAAAAAAACAACGCCACACCCACTGTCTCAAAAACGTCCCAAAAAGGCGCACTGCTTTCAGTCTGCACTTTATTCAGGAAATATTCCGTTTCCCCTTGCATAACGCAGTTGTTTAAACTGCGCGGAATCTTTCAAAACGGCGTAATTGACCTTCAATTTACCGCTAACAGTGCCCGCCGTTTCATACCACTTTTCCTCCTGCTCGCCCTGTCACTTCTCTCAGGGTGCAAAGCGGCGCAAACGGAGCCTGCGCCTCCAAGCCCCTCTTTTTATGAAAGCAGCTCCTTCATCGCCCCTGTTTCACCCTCCCTTCCGATGCCGCAAAGCCCCGATACCCCCAGTCCCTCCCCCTCCCTCTGTCTCCACAGACTAGAGCTTTTACCCGCCCTCGCCCCCACCTGCACAAAGGAGGGGCTGAGCGAAGGGCTTTACTGCCCCCTGTGCGGTCTGACGCTGAGGGCGCAGAGCGTCCTTTCCCCCACGGGACACCGATACGAACAAAGCCGCTGCACCCTTTGCGGAGATTACGAGGAAAGCAAGGGGCTGACCTTTGAGCTAAGCGACGGATATTATGTGGTCACGGGCATCGGCTCCTTCGTGGGCAAGACCCTGGTCATTCCCCAAATCCACGAAGGACTGCCCGTAAAGGAGATTGCCGAAGGCGCCTTCTATAACGCCTACGGAAACGACGAACGGCTGGAATTGATCAAAACGCTGGTTTTGCAGGAGGGGATCACGGCAATCGGCAAGGACGCCTTTGGGTATCTGACGAATCTGGAAGAGCTTTCTTTGCCCGAGGGATTAAAAACGATCGGCGAGCGTGCCTTTGGAGGATGCTTTTCTTTAAAATCCCTGTCCCTGCCCGAAAGCCTTGAGGAGATCGGAAAATCCGCCTTTGCAAACTGCTCTTCCCTGCCCTACGTCCTTTTAAAGACAACGCCCTCCCGTATTGACGCCTTTGCCTTTTACGGCGTAAAAGCCCTCTTTCTCTCGGTGGAAGCCCGTCCCGAGGGCTGGCACGTCTCCTTTACAGACACCCTTTGCACGGTATATTTCAAAAAGGATTGGCAAGAGATCAACGGAGTGCCCACGCCGAAGAATTGAACGTGCTTGTCAAGACAAGGGGTTTGATCAGATTGCAAATTTGAGAGATCCCCTTTTTGAGGTTTGATCGGTATGAAAGTTGACAAACGGCAGGCTATATGCTATACTGAGGGGGTAAAGGCGGCACATCCGCCAAAAAACCTGCTGAAAGGAAGAAATTATGGCTAAAACAAACAAAATCCTGCCTGCGGCAGTGCTTTCT
>JAGBIB010000149.1 GCA_017935195.1 Clostridia bacterium | reverse complement strand
TTCAGCTCCATGGCAATGGTCAGACCAACCTGACCGCCGAGACCGGCCAGCATGGAATCGGGCTTTTCCTTCTCAATGATGCGCTTGATGGTCTGGGAGGTCAGGGGCTCCAGATAGATGTGATCTGCCAGGGCATTGTCGGTCATAATGGTGGCGGGGTTGGAGTTCACCAGCACCACCTCGTAGCCCTCTTCCTTTAGGGCAAGGCAGGCTTGGGTGCCCGCATAGTCAAACTCTGCCGCCTGACCGATCACGATGGGGCCCGAGCCGATGATCAAAATCTTCTTCAAATCCGTTCTCTTTGCCATAATTCATTCCTCCTCAACTTCTTCCTCTATCTTTTACGATACGTTCTCTTGCGATACGTTCTCTTTTGGCTTTTCTCTTCCCTTTTATTCGGCTCGGTAAACGATCTTGCCGTCCTTCACCGTCAGCACATTCTTTCCAAACACCTTGTCTCCCTCAAAGGGTGTTGCTCTGCCCATGGAAAGGAAGTCTGCAGGGTCAATTTCATATTCTTCATTTAAATCCCACACCGAAAATCCGTCAAATGCGGGCAATCCGAAGCGGGCGCGGGGGCTATACACCAGCAGATCCATCAGCTTTTCCATGGTCATTCTGCCCGTCCTTACGAAGTGGGTGTACATCAGGGGAAATGCCGTTTCAATACCCACGATGCCGAAGGCGCTCTTTTCAAGGCCTCTTGATTTCTCCTCTGCCGAGTGGGGAGCGTGGTCGGTGGCGATCATATCGATGGTGCCGTCAAGCACACCCTCGATCAGCGCCTCCTTGTCCTCTGCCCCGCGCAGGGGCGGATTCATCTTGAAACGTCCCTCTTCCTTTAAGTCGTTTTCATCAAGGATCAGGTAGTGGGGTGCCGTTTCGCAGGTCACGTCCACACCCTCCTTTTTTGCCTGACGGATGAGGTCCACGCTCTCCTTTGTGGAAATGTGGCAGACGTGGTAGGCGCAGCCGATCTCCTTTGCAAGCTTCAGATCTCGCTCGATCTGCAGGTATTCGCTCTCCGAGCAAATGCCCTTATGCCCGTTTTGGGCGGCGTAGACTCCCTTGTGGATGTATCCGCCCTCAAGCAACGCATTGACCTCGCAGTGGGCAACGATCATCTTCGCCAGTGCCTTGGCTTTTTCCATGGCGGCACGCATCATCTCCTCACTCTGCACCCCTCTGCCGTCATCCGAGAAGGCAATGGCATCGCCTGCCATCCCCTCAAGATCTGACAGCTCCCCTCCCATTTGCTCCACCGTGATAGAGCCGTAGGGGTAGACCCCGATGCAAGCGTCCCTTTCGATGATGTCAAGCTGCTCCTTTAAATGTGCGGGGCTGTCGGGCACGGGCTTTAGATTGGGCATGGACAACACCGCCGTGTACCCTCCTCTTGCGCAGGCAAGAGTGCCGCTTTTAATGGTTTCTTTGTATGAAAAACCCGGCTGGCGAAGATGCACATGCACATCGCAAAAGCCGGGAAAAACGGTATATTTTTGAGAATTGAAAATAGAAACACTCTCACCAGAAAGAAAATCACCGATCTGAGCTTTTGCATATTCGGAATTTACAACCGCATTTGCCTTCAACATCGCCATGACAAGTCCCTCTTTTCAATTCGTCTTCAATTTTTAAAAGCCTTCAACAAGGCGATCGGTCTTCCTTCACACCCTCGTTATCTAAGGTATTGTACCACAGATCCCTCTCTCTGTCAAGCACCTCTCTTCAGTTTTTTTGAAAAAATCCTTTTTTCTCATCGACCCGTCACGGTGCGGCAAAAGTCCTCCTCCTTCAAGGTCTTCCGAGGTCACTCGTTTAAAAAAGCTCAAAAAAGCCCTGAAAAAGGAGTTTTCGTCCTTTTTCAGGGTGCTTCTTCCTATTTTCTCCCGGTGTCGTCGGCACGCCACGCAAAAGCCTTATTTCTTAGCCGCTTTCGGCCTTGATTCTCAGCCCTTTGGGCCCTTTTCTTTCATCAGAGCTGTTTTAGCCGAAAAGATAGCCGGCATCTCCCGCCAAAAGCGAAAGAATGGAGCGATAGACCGTTTCGGGATTGTCTCTGAATTGCAGCTCCATCTGGTCTGCCTGGTAGTCGTTGTCCACCACCACCCTCAGTTCCATCATGGTCTGCGCTCGGTTTTTCACCAAAAAGGTCATGAGGATGCGTCCGTCATCCTCCTCCATCCTGCGCACCACCGCCTCGGTGCCGTCCTCCTTAAAGGACAGATAGCGCAGCGCACTCTTTAAGCTTCTTGTGCGCACATAGCCTGCGATCTCGCTTTCGAGCTGCTCTGCCACATATATTCCCTGCTGTGTGATTTCATAGACCTGCCCGATGTCCTCCGAGCCTGCGGGGAAATAGGCATTCACGTTGCCGTTTTCCACAAGCTGTGCCAGATTTTCGGCAAAATCCACATAGCTGACCAGCTCGTCCTGCCGCACCATGTCGTTTAACTCGCTGAAGGAGACGGGGCGGGGCATATTTTTGAGAATGTGCAAAATAAAGATCCGAATCTCGTTTGCATTCTTGAATTCATAATTTGCCATGCTTTTTCCTCTTTTATGGGGCGATCGCCATGCTACCCCGTTTTGGCAAAAACTCTGCCCTTTTTGCAAGGTCTCTGCCTTTAAATATCAAGGAGGTGCCCCAAATGCCTTGGCATTTGGTCGGCACCTCCCTTTTGGTTGGATCTAAAAGCGGATCAGTCCTCTTCCTTCTTTGCAACCTTATCGGGATCCACGTAGTCGGGATACTTGGTTGCCTTGAAGTTTACGCTACCGCCGAAGCCATAAGAAACCTTCTTCAGCTCGGAGGAGCACAGAACCGCATTTTCAAAGGTGAATACGGGCATTACGGGCAGATCCTCCATCAGCATCTGCTCTGCTTCTGCCAGCTTTGCTGCTCTTTCCTCTTCGGTGCTTGCCGCAAATGCCGCTTCGATGAGCTGATCGTACTCGTCGCTATCATAGCCGGTGATGGGTAGGATGGGCTTGTACTCGGAGATCGCCTGAGACAAGTCAAGAGAGCCGCCGGAGAAGTACTTGGAGAAGGGTGCCAGTACGGAGAAGGGATCTGTGGTGGTCTGCGCCAAGTCTACCGCAATGATGTCAAAGCCGTCAGCGTTGAAGGTCTTGGTCTCCATCACGGGGATCTTCTTATCGTCGTCAGCGTAAACGGGGTTGCCTTCCTTGTCGGTCTTCTGATATTCATACACGAAGGTCACGTCCTCACCGTTTGCCTCAAAGCACTGGTTGAACATATCGTGTACACCGTCGTAGTAGTTTTCCTGATAGGCCACTGCGCCCAGCTCGTTGACCTTCACGCTGAAGCCCAGCTCCTTTTCCCAAACGCCCTTGCAGTAGTTTGCAACGAACAGGGAGGTCTCATCGCCCGCCTTCACGGTGATATTGAAGGAGCCGCCGGAAATTCCCGCATCCTTCAGAAGCTTCTTTGCCTTTGCTACATCTGCGGTGGTGGAAACTGCGGTCTGCGTGCTTACACCGGTGATGCTGCTGTTGACGATGGAGGTTGCGGGCTTGCCGAATACCAGCTGGTCAACCAGCGCCTCACGGTCGATGGCAAGGGAGAGAGCCTGTCTTACAGACTCGTTTGCCAAAAGCTCGTTTTTGGTGTTGAAATAATAAGCGTGGGTGAAGATGGAATCGTATACCTTTACCTTGTCGGCATAGGCTTCTCTCTGCTCGATGGGCAGATAGCTGATGAACTGACGCACGCCCTCACCGTATTCTGCCAGTGCCATTTCGGCAGCAGTTTCGTAATTGGTGCCGTTGTTGCTCAGATTGATGGTGATGCCGTAGGGCTTTACGTACTTGTCAACGGGGTCGGTCTCATCGTTTCTCAGATAGTATTTGTTTCTCTCAAGACGGAGAATACGGCTCTCACCGTTGGTGTTGGTCAGCTCCTTGTAGTTGAAGTTCTTCAGATAGAAGGGGCCGTTTGCCACAACAGTTGCATTGGAAGCCGCCCAGTCGGTCAGCTTGGAGATGGCATCGGAGCGCAGAGGAACCAGCACGGGGCTTGCCAGATTGGTCTTGAGCAGCTCCAGATCGGGCTCTGCATAAAGACCGTCCTCACCCTGTGCGCCGGGCTCCAGCGCAATTCTCAGGATGTCGGTACCAACTGCGGTGGCACCGAAGTCGTACTTGGTCAGGTCGTCGCGTGCGTCCTTGATCTTGCGTGCGTTCTTGATCTGATAAAGCAGAACGGCACTGCCGTTGGTTGCCGAGGGATCCAGCAGTCTCTGCCAAGCATAGACGAACTGGTCTGCCGCAACGGAGGTCTGGTCGCTCCAGCGAGAATACTTCAGCTTGATCTCAATCTCGAAGATACCCAGCTCCTTGTCCCAAGTGGTCTTCTTCATGCTGTCGGCAAGGCCCTTTACCACCTTACCGTTGGCATCGTATTTGTAAAGTCCCTCATAAATGAGCGACATGATATAGCTCGCCGAATCGTCGAGATATGCGTTCATCGGGTCAAAGGTGGTCGGCAGATCGGAAAGATATGCCTGAATAATGGGGCCGGTGTAGTTCTCGTTGTAGCCGAACAACGAATAGTACGCTGCGCAAGAGCAAAGAGTGCCCAGCAGCATAACTGTGCAGAGTGTGAGTGCCAGAATTCGCTTCATCAGGTTTTCCCCCTTATAACTGAAAAGACTGTGGGCGCATACGCAAGGCGCAATGAGCCATGTTTACTTATATATTATAACACCTTTTTTTCATTTTTGCAATGGGTATTTTGCTTTCTTAAAAAATTTTTCTTTTTCGCTACCTTGCACAATTTTCAAGCTGAAAAGTATACAAATTGCACAAAATTTGAGGATGTTTTTGGAAAGCAAGGGCATAATATGAAAAAAGGAGGGTGTTATGAGTCAAAAAAATGTATTTTTGCGCACCGATCTGGCCGCCGAGTGGAGGGAGGAGCATTCCCACCTGCCAAAGGGCGTTTTCTTTGAAGAACGGGAGCAAAACGGGTGGACGGTCTCCACCCTGCATATTCAAAGTCCCGAGGGCGCCGCCGCCATGGGCAGGGCGCAGGGCATTTATCAAACGGTTGCGCTGGGCAAAAGCTGGCTTTTCGGAGAGGAGGAACGGCTTTTGGCCACCAAGACCCTTTCTTCGCTCATCCGTCAGGCTCTTTTGCGCCTTGAGCAGTCTGATCGGGACGGGGATCCCTCCCAAAAGCCGCAGAGCGATGGCCCCATTTTGGTGGTGGGACTCGGAAACAGAGCCATGACAGCCGATGCCATCGGCCCCATGACGGTGGAGCGGATTCTGGTGACCAACCATGTAAAGCAGTTGGATCCCCCGCTTTTCAGCCGCTTGAATCACCGTGCCGTTGCCGCCATTTGCCCGGGCGTGCTCGGTCAGACGGGGATCGAAAGTGCGCTGACGGTGCAGGCGGTGGTCAAGAGCCTGCGCCCCCGTGCATTGCTGGTCATCGATGCCCTTGCCGCCCGCAGCGTGGAGCGGCTTGCCACCACCGTTCAGCTCAGCACCGGAGGCATCGCCCCCGGCTCGGGCGTGGGCAACGATCGCCCCGCCTTCACAAGCCGGCGTCTGGGCGTACCCGTGCTGGCGCTGGGCGTGCCCACCGTGGTGGACTCGGCCACGCTGGTCTTCGATGCCTTTCAAAAGGCGGGGATCGACGATCTCCCCCCTGCCCTGCTGCCTGTCTTAGAAAACGGCAAAAGCTTTTTCGTCTCGCTCAAGGAGGCCGATGCCGCCTTCAAGGCGCTTGCCGACCTGCTTGCCCATGCCATTGACGAAGCGCTGGCGCTATGAAAAAACACCGTGACCGTTTAAAGAATCAAAGGGGTGTCTCCCTATCAGCCGAGACACCCCTTTTTTCGTGATCAATCTTCGTTTTCTGCGTTTGCCTTTGCCTCAGCAATGATCTTCTGAGCCTCGGTTCCGGGAACCTCTTCGTAACGCACGAAGTAGAAGGTGTAGGTACCCTTACCCTGGGTCATTGCACGCAGGTCGATGGTGTATTCCACCATGGTTGCCTTGGGCACTTCTGCCTCGATGGTGGTGTAGCCGCGCTTCTTTTCAGCGGGAGCCATACCGAGCACCGAGCCTCTTCTCTTGCTGTTGATGTCGCCCATAACGTCACCCACCATTGCATCGGGCACGGTGACCTTCAGAGAGCCGATGGGCTCGAGAAGCACGGGCTTTGCAAGGGGCAGACCTGCCTTGTAGGCAAGGGAAGCCGCCATCTTGAAGGAAAGCTCGTTGGAGTCAACGTCGTGGTAAGAGCCGTCGTACAGGTCAGCGGCAAGTCCTACCACGGGGTAGCCTGCCAAAACGCCCTTCTGCATTGCTTCCTGCAGACCCTTTTCGATTGCGGGGAAGTAGTTCTTGGGAACAGAACCGCCCACAACGCTCTGGGTGAAGGTCAGACCGTCGCCCTCACCGGGAGAGAAGGTCATCTTTACGTGACCGTACTGACCGTGGCCGCCCGACTGCTTCTTGTGCTTGCCTTCCACCTGGCTTCTGCCCTTGATGGTCTCTCTGTAGGCGATCTTGGGAGCGGAGAGGACCACCTCGATGCCGCTTCTTGCCTTCAGCTTTGCAAGGACCACGTCGATCTGCATATTGCCCATTGCAGACAGCAGCAGCTGCTTGGTCTCGGGATCGTTTTCAAAGCGCAGGGTCTTGTCCTCATCAAGAAGCTTGTTGATGCCCTGAGCCACCTTGTCCTCGTCGCCCTTGTTCTTGGGGGAAACCGCCATGGTGTAGAAGGGCTCGGGCAGAGTTACGCCCTTGAATACCACCTCGCCTTGGGCACTCAAAGAGTCGCCGGTGTTGGTGCCTGCAAGCTTGGTGATGCAGCCGATGTCGCCGCAAGCCAAAGCGGGCACTTCGGTGGTCTTTTTGCCGTTGATGGTATAGATATGGGCCATTTTTTCAGTTACGCCGCTCTGAGCGTTCTTCAAAACGGCAGAGTTGGTCAGCTCACCGGACAGCACCTTGAAATAGGAGGTTCTGCCGAACTGGTCAACCGAGGTCTTGAACACGTAAAGCTCGGGAGAGCCGTTTTCAACGATGGGTCTTTTCACCACTTCGCCGTTTTCGATTGCCTTCTCGGTGCCCTTGGTCATGGGGTTGGGGAAGGAGTCGATGATGATGTCGCACAGCTCGTCGATACCCCACAGCTTGGTGGCACAGCCCGAGAATACGGGGGTGATGGAGCCGTCTGCAATACCGGCGTGGATGGCTTCAACAGCCTCTTCCTTGGTGATCTCCTCGCCGCCGAAATACTTTTCCATCAGCTCGTCAGAGGTGG
>JAGBIB010000148.1 GCA_017935195.1 Clostridia bacterium | reverse complement strand
TGTCCGGGGGTGTCGATGATGTTGATTCGGTTATCATTCCAGAAGCAGGTGGTAGCTGCGGAGGTAATTGTGATACCTCTTTCCTGCTCCTGTGCCATCCAGTCCATGGTGGCGGAACCGTCGTGGGTCTCGCCCAGCTTATGGGTACGTCCGGTGTAGAACAGGATACGCTCGGTAGTAGTGGTCTTACCGGCGTCAATGTGCGCCATAATACCAATATTTCTGGTATTTTCAAGCGAATATTCTCTTGCCATTGATTAGTCCCTCCGGCTTACAGATTAGTATCTGTAGTGAGCAAACGCCTTGTTTGCTTCTGCCATTCTGTGGGTCTCTTCCTTCTTCTTGAAGGCACCACCGGTGCTGTTGATAGCATCGAGGATCTCTCCTGCAAGTCTTTCAGCCATGGTTGCTTCGCTACGGGTTCTGGAATAGTTTCTGATCCAGCGAAGTCCCAGGGTCTGTCTTCTCTCGGCTCTGACCTCCATCGGAACCTGATAGGTGGCACCGCCCAGACGGCGAGCCTTGATTTCCAGCACGGGCATAACGTTTTCAAGAGCTGCCTCAAAAGCCTCCAGAGCGTTCTTTCCGCTCTTGGCTTCTACGATCGCGAATGCGTCGTAAACGATTTTCTGGGCAACGCCTTTCTTTCCGTCATACATCATGTTGTTGATGAGCTTGGTTACAAGCTTGGAATTGTACAGAGGATCGGGCAATACGTCTCTCTTTGCGATTTGACCTCTTCTCGGCATAATCTTCCCTCCTTCATTAAAAATGATATCATAGGTACTCGAAAGTTTGTCTTCCGCTTTGCTCGTTTGGAGGTTTTGTCAGTATATTTACGCTACTTCGACAAAAAATCCGGTGCAGCAAAAACGATTCAATTTTCTGAAGTTACCTTTTACGTGTGTAACCCCGGTAATTACTTCTTTACCTTGGGTCTCTTTGCGCCGTACTTGGAACGGCTCTGGTTACGCTTGTCCACACCGTGGGTGTCAAGCGTGCCTCTGATGATGTGATAACGTACACCGGGCAGGTCACGAACTCTACCGCCGCGGATCAGTACCACGGAGTGTTCCTGCAGGTTGTGTCCGATACCGGGGATGTAGGTTAACGCTTCCATACCGTTGGTCAGACGAACCTTCGCGATCTTTCTCATTGCGGAGTTCGGCTTCTTAGGGGTGGTAACCGTTACCTTGGTGCACACACCTCTCTTCTGAGGTGCGCTCTGATTGGTGGCAGTGTTCTTCAGAGTGTTGAAGCCGGTCTGGAGCGCAGGCGCCTTGGACTTGTAATCTCTCTGCTGTCTACCCTGTCTTACCAATTGGTTAAACGTAGGCATTGACTGTACCTCCTTTTCTGTCAAAGTAGTGTAAATATACTCGCAGGGCGCAAACAAGGGGCTTCGGCGTGGAGGCGCAGTCCTCCCCTATTCGCACTCATACGGTTAGCATTATATCATCTTTTTTTTCTTCTGTCAATAAGTTTTTTCGCATTTTTTTGCCTTTCTGCCGAACTTTTTTGCCTTTCTACCCTACTTTCCCCCAAAAAGACACGAAATATTCAAAATTTGCAAACATTTTCGAGAAAAATTCGCCCCCCTCCAAAGACCCCTCTTGACAAGGTCGGGCTTTTGTGATACCATTTTTTCATAGAAGCGCACCGCGCAAAATAAAAGGAGGCTTTCGTGAAGGACCTTCTCCCCTATCTTGGCTATTTCGCCATTTATCTTGCCCTCATCTCGCTTTGCTCGGTGATCTTTTGCATCTACGACAAAATCGCCGCCAAAAAAGCGCCCGGGAGCCGTATGCCCGAAAAGGGTCTTTTTGCCCTTTGCCTGCTGGGCGGTGCGCCCGCCATGCTTCTTTGTATGCTGCTCATCCGCCACAAGACCAAGCATACGCGCTTTATGATCGGCATTCCGCTGATCATTTTACTGCAGATCCTGCTTTTGGCGGCAGGAGCGATGGCGGCGGTGCAGTTCGGACTCCTTTGACGTAGTTCAAAAAGCGCTCTCCTTTAAACGGAGCAAAGCAGCCACACAATACACCAAATCCTCCCAAAGTTTTGGGAATTCTTAAAACCTTTTTGGGGAAAGGTTTTAAGCGGAGGTGGGGCAGCGCCCCAATATAATTATAAATTAGGAAGAAAAAATGAAAGCAAGGTTACCCGAGGAACGAAAAGTAAATATACAGATGCTGTCCTTCAACGACGGCGAGCGGCTGGCCACCAAGCTCAAAGGGCGGGTCGCACCTGCGGCAGAGGTTTTTTTGCTTCGCTACGCAGACCCGCAGATGGACGGTGTGGAAACGGCACTGCGCTACGATGGGGTGCGTTTGCATCTAACAAGAAACGACGGCACCCGTCTGACCTTTGAAAAGGATCTGCCCACGGTGGGAGTCTACTGCCTGCCCTACGGCAATTTCGAGGCAGAGGTGAAGACCTCCGCCCTCACCTGCAAAAGAAGCGAGAAGAGAACGGAGATTGCCCTGTGCTACACTCTGAGCATGGGCGGTCAGAACTTTTCCTGCAAAATGAAGATCAGTGCGGAGGAAGAAGAATGACCCCGAAAGAACTGCAAAAGGCGTGCAAAAGCGGTGCCATCAAGGGTGGATACCTCTTTTTCGGGCCCGAAGAGTATATGAAGAGCCGTTGCCTGGAGCTTTTGAAAAAGGCTGTCATCGGCGAAGGGGACGACCCCTTCAACCACGTGAAGGTGTCGGCGGAAAACAGCGGCTGGATGGACACGCTTCTCGGACAGGTCAGCTCTCTTCCCATGTTTGCCGAAAAAAAGCTGGTGGAGCTGCACTCGGTCAACTATAACCGTCTGTCCTCCTCTGATAGCGAGGAGCTGATGGGACTGCTGGAATCGCTGCCCGACTACGAGGAGTGCGTGCTGGTGCTTTATGCCGTGACGGGCGAGTTTGACGAGGGACGGCTGCCCAAGGCCCCCTCTGCCCTTTACAAAAAGTTTACAGGACTCCTTACCCCC
>JAGBIB010000147.1 GCA_017935195.1 Clostridia bacterium | reverse complement strand
GCTGAAAACTTCGGTAAGGCACAGGGCGGCAACGGCCTTGAGGTTATCTGCCGTCTGGTTGCCACCGGCAGCTTCATCCGCAGATACGGTGAATACATCAAGAACGGTACTCCTCTTGAGGGAGGCTACGTGGAATGCACCTTCAAGAACGACGAGAAGGGCGACCCTCTGGTTACCGGTGAAGGACTGGTTGCGCTGGGCATCATGACCCCTGAGATGTTCGAGAGCTTAAAGAAGCAGACCCTTGCCATCACCAAAATCGTGGCAGACGACTTAAAGACCATCGGTCTTGACCTGTGGGACATCAAGTTTGAGTTCGGCTACAACAACGGCGAGGTCATCCTCATCGACGAGATCGCATCGGGCAATATGCGTGTTTACAAGGGCGACACCATCGTTGACCCCGTAGAGCTGACCAAGCTCATCTTAAACAGATAATCAAAAAAGCGTTTTCTTTGGAAAATCCAAAGAAAACGCTTTTTTTGATGTATATGTTGTGTATCAGAGGAGGATCAGCTTATGCACATCCTCTACCTCGCACCCGTAGGCACGCAGGAGCTTTCCCGCATAGCGCTCGAAATTGGTATGATCAATGAGACGAAAGGCCGCGGCAAGCAGGTCAATAAGCCGCTCCTCGGTATACTCCCCGGCAAGACACCCCAGACATAGAAAGCGCATCAGGGCATAGATGGCGCAAAAGGAAAGGTACTCGTCCTTGAAGCTTTCGGGGCGGTCCTGGAAGGGAAAAAGGGAGAAAAACAGGTGATTGACCAGAATATGCTCGAAAAAGATCTCCCAATCGGGCAGATGTTCTTCAAAGCGCGCCAGAGCTTTTCCATAGCGCTCCATCAAATCGCCCGCCCTGAAGTAGTCAAGGGCATACTGTCCCGCATCCTTGACGCTGACGCTGTGGCGGTCAAGCCCGTCCACCAGCCGCTCCATGATCTCCATTCCGTAAAGCAGGTCGCCCTCGCCCTCCTTGGGCATCTCCCGATAAAGGGAGGAGGACGATGCCGATAGCTGTCTGCCGATGGCGGCGTGGTCGCCCGCCTTTGCAGCCTCCTCGGTCTTCATGATCTCAAAGCCCAAAAGGATCAGCCGATGGGGTAAAGAGATCCTCCGCTCCTGCAAAAGGGTGATATAATGCAGACGCAAGGGGCGGTGCAGTCCCTCCAAGCCAAAATGCAAGCTTCTGCCGGGCAGAGGGGGCGGGGCGAGGGGCAGACGTCTGCTTAAAAAGGTCAGCGGCTCACTTCTGTGCAAGAACAGCTCCAGCGTTTTTTCACAGCTGTTGGCAAGAGAGCATTCGTACCCCTCCGCCTCCAGCCGTATCCCGCGGGGATAAAGGCGACAAACGTCGGGTAAAGACTCCTCCCCCACCTGCGCATGGATGATGCATCTGCCATCCTCCATCCGCATGGGGCATTCGCCATCGTATCGGGGGTTGAAAAAGGCGTATTCTTCGGGTGTGGGACGGTCAAGCATCCGCAATCCCACGTCAAGACGGCGGCGCAGTGCCTCATCGCAGGGCATCCCCAGCAGCTTAAAATAGGTGTCCATAGGCACCGACACCTGCCAACCGCTGCAGCAGGCGTGGCGGCAAGCGCCCATTTTGCATTTAAAATCCTTTAAATAATCGGGAACGAAGTATAGATATTCCTCTTCCATAGATGATCCTTTTTGAAACTAAAATTTATGGAAGCATTATATACCCGATTTTTTTCACAATTTCGTGGATTTTGTAACTTTTTTGTGTTAAAGACAACTTTTTTTTAAAAAAAGCCGTCTGACCTTCCCTTTCGGATCGGTCAGACGGAGCCTTATTTATTCGGATCAAAAATAGGTAAAGGGGTCAAGGTCAAAAATATTCTCTACAAACTCTTTTTCAGGATTTGTCACGGTGTAGGAGAACTGATGCCCCTTATGCACGGTGGTCACCGTTATACAGTTTTTAGCATTCCTTTGTGCAAGGACTTCGACAGAGGCAAGCGCACCCGTTTCAAACTCGAAATACAGCACCTGCTCCACATAGTAGGTCCCACCCCTTTGCTCCGCAATATACCGCAAAGTCTGCCTTTTGAGGCCGTTTACCTCTCCCTCGGTGCGGAGCGCCGCCGTGCCGTCCTCCAGCTTGACCTTTTTACCGTCCATCTCCATAAAAGCATCGAGCAGCTTCTGTCCCTTGCCGCCAACGCCGTCCTTAAAGCTGATGGACGCTTCGAGGGCAGAGCAAGTCTCGTATTTGCCGTCCGATTCATAGCAAAAGATCAGACTCACGCCGGCAGACCAAGAGCTTTCATAACAGGTCTTTGAAAGCACCAGACTGCGGGGCAGATACAGGGGTGCAAGCAGACGGGGATCAATCATCTGCACCACCCCAGCCTTGTCAAGATAAAGAAGTGTTTCCCGTTCCTCGGGAGAAAGATGCAGGCTCATCAGCTTTTCTCCCATATCCTCGGGAGTGATTGACTCCTTGAAGCACGAATGACATTCCTTCCACAGCACGTTCTGCACGGGCAGGTCTGATGCTTGCGAGGCCTTGGATTCATCGGACAGATCAAGCAAAAGCCAGCCGTTTTTCACAAAATACTGCGGGGGCAGAGGCGTTTCCTGCTCGCTGTCGGCGGTCGCAGAGGAGGGCGATGGGGATGAGAGCGCAGGGGATGGGCTTACGGGAGGAGCCCCCATCAGCGAATCGTTACACCCTGTTAAAAGCATCAGCAAAGCCACAAGCACCGCCACGCATAAGCGAAGCGCACGAGTCGTCGTTTTTTTCATCATCGTTCCATCCTTTCTCCTCCCTTTTATTCCTCAAAGGAGGTTTTCACTTATATAGTCGTTTTTTTTGCAAAAAGTCCCGCAAAAATCAAAATTTTTTCAAAAATTTTTTCATTTTTTCAGGCACCGTCAACCGTTCGGGATGGATTTTTAAGAGATCACCGTCGCAAGCAGCTTTTCAAGATAGCCAAAGCCAATGCCAAGCCCCGCAGAGATCAGCACGATGAAGATGGGGTGCAGCTTTTTAAAGGCCATCACAAGGCAAGGAGCAAGAATGATCAGCGAAAAGAGTAGCGACAGCCCGAAGGAAAGGGAGAAAGCAAAGGAGGAAAGACCCAAGGCTTTCACGCCGATGGAGAGGATCGCCGCACCGATAAGTCCCACCACCACGGGCTTCAAGCCCGTCATGGCACCCGACACCAGCTTGCTCTTTCTGAACTTTTCGTAGCACTTGGCAACGATGAGAATAATGACAAAGGAGGGCAACACCACCCCGAGGGTGGCGCAAATCGCACCGAGAAAACCGCCAAAGGTGCCCCAAGGCAGCTCCGCATTGCCCGTTTCGGATCCGATATAGGTGGCAATGTTGATGGCAAAGGGACCGGGGGTGGACTCTGCCACCGCCACGAAGTCGATCAGCGCTTCCTCAGACATCCAACCCTTGGATACGACCGTCTCCATAATCAGAGGAAG
>JAGBIB010000146.1 GCA_017935195.1 Clostridia bacterium | reverse complement strand
ACTCTACCGAGCAGAACCACTGGGGAGTGGCACGGAAGATGACGGGCTTCTTGCAGCGATCGTGGTGGGGATAGGAGTGGACGATCTCTTCGGATGCGAAGAGCATACCGATCTCCTTCATGTCGGCAAGGATCACGGGGTTGGATGCCTCGGTCTTCAGCCCTGCGTACTTGCCTGCATAGTCGGTGTGTCTGCCGTAATCGTCCACGGGCACCACCAGATCCATACCGTAGCGCATACAGGTCTGATAGTCGTCCGCACCAAAGCCGGGGGCGGTGTGTACGCAGCCGGTACCCGAGTCCATGGTAACGTACTCGGCGTTGACAAGGCGGGAGGTCTTGTCAAGGAAGGGATGCTTTGCCAGCATATTTTCAAAGAAGGCACCGGGGAAGGATGCAAGCACCTCATAGCTTTCAAAGCCGCCCATCTTCATGGTCTTTTCCATGAGTGCTTCTGCCATGATGTAGCTTTCGCCGTTTTCGGCCTTGACCAGCACGTAGCTGTCGCGGGGGTGTAAGCAGATTGCCATATTGCCGGGCAGAGTCCAGATGGTGGTGGTCCAGATGACGAAGAAGGTCTTTGAAAGATCGTAATCGGACAGCTTTCCAAGATCGTCCTTCATGGGGAACTTCACGTAGACGGAGGTACAGGGATCGTCCTTGTAGTCGATGTCGGCTTCCGCCACGGCGGTGGCGCAGAAGGGGCACCAGGTCACGGGCTTTAAGCCCTTGTAGATGTAGCCCTTGTCAAACATCCGGCCAAACACCTTGACCTCCTGGGCCTCAAAATGCTTGTCCATGGTGCGGTAGGGTCTGTCCCATTCGCCCACCACGCCCAGACGCTTGAAGCCCTCCATCTGCTTGCCGATGAAGTCCTCTGCAAAGTCTTCGCAGGCCTTGCGGAATTCGGGAACGGTCATATCCTTGTTCAACTTTTTCTTGGATTCCTCGATGGCTCTCTCGATGGGCAGACCGTGGTTGTCCCAGCCGGGCACGTAGGGGGTATAGTAGCCCATCATGGCGTGGGAGCGGACGATGAAGTCCTTTAAGGTCTTGTTTAAGGCATGACCCATGTGGATGTAGCCGTTGGAGAAGGGAGGGCCGTCGTGAAGCACGAAGGAGGGCTTGCCCTCTCTCTTTTTTAACATATTCTTGTAAAGATCCTTCTTTTCAAAGGTCTTTAACATTTCGGGCTCTCTTTGAGGGAGGCTTGCACGCATCTGAAAATCGGTCTTGGGCAGATTCAGGGTGCTTGTGTAATCTTTAGCCATTGGTTGAAAACTCCTTTAAGTAAAGTTAGTGATGATTTTTAAAAATTTGAAAAAGGGAATGCCCCATTTATTTTTTGCCGCCTTTGGGCAGCTTGATCTCTTTGGTGTCTGCGCTTGGAGGATCGGAGGCCTCCCGTTTGATACGGGGGATCTCCTTGGTATCGGCATCGGATACCGTCTTTTTGGACGAACGAACCGTTTCAAAAATGGCGGTGCGCATCTTTAAATCCTCGGGGAAGTCGCCCTTTTGCCCTTTTTTGGGAGCGGTCTTCACATCGGCATCCGCCGCTTTTGCCGTTCTTCTGGGTGCGGGGGAGGGGTCGGGAGGAAGGTCGTCCTCTTCGCCGATCACTCTGCCGCTTTCAATGTCCAGCTTCATCTGCTCCAGCAGAGAGTTTGCGTAATCGTCCTCGGTCATTTCAAGCTCGGGATCGCCCGTGCCGAATTCGGGGGAGATCTGATTTAAGAATTCCAGATGGAGCTGATATTGCTTCAGGGTGTTTTCCTTGAATTCTCGCACTGCCCGACGCAGCTTATGCAGGGTCACCCGTTCTTCTCTGATCTTTGCCTTGAATTCGGCAAGCATTCTGTCTGTATTTAATTTTGCGGTGCGCAGGATGAGGGAGGCACGGTCGTTTGCCTCGTCGATGATCTTTCTCTCTTCTCTCTGGGCGTTGACCATCGCCTTTTTGATGGCATCCTCGCCTTCCTTCAAGCGGTTGTATTCGCCTCTCAGCCGCGCCAGCTCTTTTTCAAGATCGTCGTTGCGTTCATAAAGCTCTGTATATTTTTCAAGAACGAAGTTCATATGCTCGTCCACCTCTGTGACCGAGTAGCCCCGCAGGGTGCGGGAAAACTGTCTTTTCTTCAGTTCGCTTGGCGAAAGCACAAAAACACCTCTCTTTTTTGATTATTTTTGCGTTCAAAATCCACAGACTTTGAACTCAATCGCAATGCGGAGCTCAAAATCCACAGATACAGATCTTGAACTCATTTGTATTTATAGACCGTCACGCTCAGTCTGCCGCTTCTCGTTTCCCCGGGCTCGTCCTCGGACAGCTCGTAGCGTCCGTAGCCTCGAAGGGACAGGGTATCCCCGGGGAAAAGCTTCTTATCGGGCCGCAGTGCTTCCTCGAAGTTCACGCTTGCCAGCCCTTTTTTCACATAGCCGCCGCCCTCTTCTCGGGACAGTCTGCAAAGGGCAGACACCACGCAATCCAACCGCAGAGAAGCGACGCTGATCTTCAATTCTTCTTTTTCGTAGTGTAAAACAAAGTCCTCGGGCAGAACAAAGTCCTTCTTGAAGGACAGGGTACTGCGCCCCGCACGCTTCAGATCGCTTTCGATATAGGAGGCTACCCGCTCCTTCACCGCCACCACCGTTCCGTTTTGGTAGTGGAAGATCTCACCGATGGCAGAGCGCTTCAGACCCAAGGAAAGCAAAGCGCCCAAAACCTGTCGATGCTCGGGCAGAGAGCCGTCGGTGCAGGTGAAAAACAAGAGGGTGATCTCCGAAAAATCCTCAAAGGCCAAGTCTGCATAGTCTTTGGACAGCAAAACAGGAAGGCTCCGCTGACAGCCCCTCACCCCACCCTCGAAGGAAAAGGAGAAGGAATATTCTTTTTTTAAGGCATTGAATGCATTTTTAAACTGTTTTTGCTCGGCGGGTGTCAAAAAATCTCCTGCCGCAAATCCTCTTTTCATGCAAAGACGGCAGAGATCCTCCGCTCTTGCCCGATCAAATCCCTCCATGGCCGATCAAAGCAGGGTGAACAGCATACTGATGACCGAAAGGAGCATCAGGGTGAACAGATGGGACATATCGATGGGCGAGCCGGCAAACCAACCCAGTCGATCCAGCAATGCCTTCATGGGAGCGGTGAGGAAATCGTTGACGTTGTATATGAAATTGAAAAGCGTCCCCTCGGCATCGGGAGCGATCCACGAAAGGATGGCGTTCAGGGTGAGAATGCACACCCCCAGCATACAAAGCATGCTGATCAGGCTTGACAAAACAAAATCCAGTATTTCCAAATCTCTTCTCTCCTCAAGTGCCCTTTAGGGGGGCGGTGGCAAACCGAGCATTTTGCGGCGGTATATTGGCGCAACAAGGCATTCCCCTCCGTCATTTTCAAAAAAACGAGGGGAATCCCTTGCGTTTATGATTTTTTAACAGTTGATCAGCCGAAGATGTCCTCGGGGATGTCGTTTCTTGCGGCAGTCTTGGGGGTCTCGGTTGCGGTTTCTCCGCTCACGCCCACGTTGCTGGGAGTGATGACGAAGGTGTTGGTGGCAACGCGACGAACCGAGCCGTCGATAGAATAGGCGACACCCGAAAGAAAGTCGATCAGTCTCTTGGCGGTCTCCTTGTTGGTGGCCTCTAAGTTCAGCACCACGGTGCGACGGTTGAGCAGATGATCTGCAATGCTTGAAGCAGCGTCAAAGGTCTCGGGACGAACCACCTTCAATTCCAAGGCTGCCGCTCCGCCCTTGCCGAAGGACGATCCGCTCTGTGCGGGGGCGTGCTCCTTTGCGGGCTGGGGCGCCTGCTCCATTTCTTCATCTTCTTCAAATTCGGGCTTCTTGATCTTATCCCAGATACTCATTGTTTGTTCCTCCTTGATTTTGGTTTGATGTTTTTAATGTTTAGTATATGTAAAATTGAAATTTACAGCAGCTTTTGAAGGTGCTCAATTTTGAGCGTAGCTTCTTTTGCCGAAAAGTGCCGAGCCGATGCGCAAAAGGGTGGAGCCCGATGCCACGGCCGGAGCAAGGCTGTCGGACATTCCCATAGAGAGAACCGCCATATCTATATTATGCCGCTTTTTTCTCGAAAAGTCAATAAAAATTTGCGAAGTTTCTCCGAAATAGCGCAAATAATCCGAATTTTTTTCACAGATGGGGGCAACGGCCATCAGCCCCTTCACGTGCACCCTTGAAAAAGCCGAAAAAGCCTCCAGCGCCTGCGGCAGCTCCTCGGGCAAAAAACCCGATTTCTGAGGCTCGCGCCCGGTATTTATCTGCAAGAGCACATCCACGTGCACATCTTTTTTTAAGGCCTGCTTTTCGATCACCTGCCCCAACGCCACGCTGTCCACCGAGTGGATGAGGCACACCTTGTCCACGATGTATTTCACCTTGTTTTTTTGCAGGGTGCCGATGAAATGCAGCCGTGCGCTCTTGTCATAATAGGGGTATTTTTCAAGCAGCTCCTGCACTCTGTTTTCACCGATGTCGGTCAGTCCCAGATGGCGGATGGCATAATTGATGCGGCGGGGCTCCACCGTTTTGGTGGCGGCAAGCAGCAAGGGAGCATCGCTTCTGCCCGCCTCTTTTGCGGCAAGGGCGATCTGCGCCCTCACCCGTGCGAAGTGTTCCTCAAGCTCCCGGATCTCTTCGTCGGTGAGCGGCTCGTCGTTTGAAGGAAGGCCTTGAAGCGGCCGTTCCTCTTCTGAAGAAAGGGTTTGTTTTGGTTGATTTACAGTTTCGTTCATTGCGTTTCACCTTCACTTTTTTCAAAGCAAAAAGTCTTTGACCGTCTATACGGCTCTGTGGGTATAGCCATTTCTGCTTTCGTCGGCGGCAGGAAGCTCCGTTTTCTGAAAGCATATTTCAATTCTAAAGAGGTTTTTTAAGGAGATCCTCGTGTTCGTCCCGAGAAGAGGATCTCCTCGGCAAGCGGCATTGCTTGGGTTTCAGTTTCGGTACCCCTCCTCAAGATTCTTGCCCGAGGTCACGATCACGTCGTTGAGCTGCAAATAGGCGGCCGCATTTTGTTCGTCCGATGCCCATTCCTTGACCACGTAATATCCCTCCCCCTGACAGAGGATGCGGATGCGCTTGAATGCGATCTTGTTGCCCGTCTTCACATAAACGCCGGTATCGTCGGTGATGGCTTCCTGCCCGTCCTCCGCTTCGGGTGCCTTGAGATAGCGCACGGCAGCGGTGGGCACCATCAATCCCTGATGTTCCTCTATGCAAAAGGTGACCTGCTCACTGCGCTTGAGGCTGCCCGGAGTGGGAACTCTGTCGCAGCTGAAGACCAAAAGGACTCCGTCCTCATCTGCGGTGGGCTTGAGTGAGGTGAGCGTCATGGTGTAGTTGTTTTTGTCGCCAAAGGTCAGGGTGTAGCTTTTTCCCACGGTCATTTCCAAAACCGACCGATCGGAGCAAAGCAGAGCGGCGTGCCATGTGGAGCTTGTTTGCAGCTTTCCTGCGGTGGTGCCGTCCTCCCGTCCCTCGGGGATGTCCTTGATGAGCGCTTTGAAGCCCTCGGGGGTCAGATCCTCCAGCTTGTCCGAGGAAAAGAACTGCTCGTAGCCGTCGCAAAGGGCGTAATAATTGCCCGAAATGGGGGCGTATACCTTTTTCGTTGCTTCGCCAAGGCTTTGAAGCAGACCTTCGCGAAGTGCGCTGAGCTCTGAAATTTCCTTGTCAAAGTTTTTCTTGTTGCCCGTCACCGTTTTTCTCAGATTTAAAAGCACCTGAAGCTGCTGCTCTTGTCCTTGCGCAGAGGCGGAATTGCCCTCTTGGAGGTCTGCTCTGATGGCGGCAGTCAGCTCCTTGAGCTGTAATTCCACGGCACTTCCGCTTTTCTTGCCGTTGGCCTCCTTGAGCAGAGCGATGGCGGCATCGTAGCCTCTCAGCATCAGGACGTTTTGGGCGTCGGTGTTGTAGACAGAGGCCACCGATGATCCGGTTTGCACTCGTTGGCCGTCTGTCAGCTTGCTGTAGACAGCACCGGTGCCGTCGATCTCGAGCACCGTTTCTTCCTTGAAAATGTACGCCTGTCCCGTCACCTGCTGACCGGCGCTGATCCGTCTTGCGATGGCGGTGGACAGATTGCTTTCGCCCGAGCCCGACAGATGGAAGATCACGTATCCGATGAGCACCGCCGCAATGAGGGTGGAGACCAGATAGAGCAGATGGTTTAAAAGATATTTTTTATCCATAAGACTCCTTGTTTTTTGGATGTGTCCTTGTGGGTGAAGGATCAACCCTCCCCTTCAAGGAAGTCGAAGATCTGTGCGCATTTTTCGTCTAAGGGCAGAGCACAGTCGAGGATCAGCGCCCCCTCCTGCTGCCTTTTGAACCAGGTAAGCTGCCTTTTGGCATAGTTTCTTGAGGCTTGCTTGACCTGCTCCCGTACCTCCTCAAGGGTACATTCTCCCCTGAAATAGGGCAAGAATTCCTTGTAGCCGATGGCACCCGCCGCTGTTTTTGAAAGAGGGGCGGAAAAGAGGGTGCGTGCCTCCTCTTCAAGGCCTGCGGCAAACATCTCGTCCACCCTTTTGTTGATCCTTTCGTATAAATACGACCGATCATTGCAGACCAGATGGACTCTTTTGGCGTTGTAGCGGCTCTTTTTGATGCGAGAGCAGGCATCCCAGTCGCTTTTTGTCCTGCCTGTCAGAAGGTAGATCTCAAGCGCACGGATCACCCTTTTGCGGTTGTTTTGGTGGATGGCTTCACCGCTTTCGGGATCGACCTCCCTGAGCCTGCGGTGCAGCTCCTCGCTATCCGCCTCTTCAAGCTCTGCCCGCAGGGCCTCGTCTGAGGGAGCGTCGGACAGGGTGGTGTCAAAGAGGATGTTGTCAAGATAAAGCCCCGTTCCCCCGCAAAGGATGGGCAGGTCGCCTGCCTCTGTCACCCGATCGATGGCACCGTGAGCAAGGACGGTGAAGTCGGCAAGGGAGCAGCACTCGGAAGGGTCGAGAATGTCTAAAAGGTGGTGGGGCACACCGCCCATTTCTTCGTCGGTGATCTTGCCTGTGCCGATATTCATTTTTTTGTAGATCTGCATGGAGTCGCAGGAAACGATCTGCGCCCCTGCGCCCTTGTCCCTTAGGGACTTCGCTACAGCCACCGAAAGGGCGCTCTTGCCCGAGGCGGTGGGACCGGAGATGGAGAGGATGGTGGTCATAGATAGTGAAGAGTGAATAGTGAATAGTGAATAATGAATAATGAATAATTTTGGAAGCTTTTCGCCATTGGCGAAAAGCAGAATAAATGAAGAATGAAAAGTGAAGAGTGAAGAGTGAAGAGTGAATAATT
>JAGBIB010000145.1 GCA_017935195.1 Clostridia bacterium | reverse complement strand
TATCAAGGATACGGGCTGCTTCCTCAACACGTCTCTTGATCTCTTCCTTGGGAGTCTTACGGAGCTTAAGTCCGAAAGCCATGTTATCGAAAACGGTCATGTGAGGATACAGAGCGTAGTTCTGGAAAACCATTGCGATATCTCTGTCCTTAGGTGCTACGTCGTTTACGATTCTGTCGCCGATGAACAGCTCACCTTCGGTGATCTCTTCAAGACCTGCGATCATACGCAGAGTGGTGGTCTTACCGCAACCGGAAGGACCTACGAATACGATAAATTCCTTATCCTTAACTTCCAGACAGAAGTCGGAAACAGCGGTAACGCCGCCGGGATACTTCTTATAAATGTGCTTAAAAGATAAACTTGCCATCGGAATCTCCTCCTTGGGGCCCCGTGAAAACGGACTCAGCCCTTTATTTACGATTCATATTATAGCAGAAAAATCGGCTTTTGTACAGTGGGACTTTGAACAAACTTTCGCTTTTCTTTTTGTGAATGTTGCACAAAAAGACGAATATTCTTTGTTTTTTAAGTCCGCTTTCCAAACGCTGTTTTATAATATATTATAATTTTAGCCCTTCATGGTCAGCGAAATGCGCTTTTTTGCCACGTCTACCGACAAAACGGTAACCTCCACTCTGTCGCCCACCGACAGCACCTCGGACGGGTGCTTGATGTATTTCTTAGAAATTTGTGACAGATGAACAAGACCGTCCTGATGCACACCGATGTCGATAAAGGCACCGAAGTCGATCACGTTTCTCACCACGCCCGACAGCTTCATGCCGGGTTTTAAGTCGGAAAGATCAAGGAGGTCGGAACGCAACTCGGGCTCAGGCAGAGCATCACGCACGTCTCTGCCCGGCTTTTCAAGCTCGGAAAGGATGTCTCGCAAGGTCGGCTCGCCCACCTGAAGCTTTTGGCAAAGGGTGGGGATGTCCTTTTCTGCCTTTTTTGAAAGACCTGCCAGCTTGCAGGCACGCACGTCACTATCGGCAAAGCCGTAGTTTGCGATGACTGCCTTGGCAATGGCGTAGGACTCGGGATGCACGCCGGTGTTGTCAAGGATCTCGTCAGATCCCGACACACGAAGGAAGCCTGCCGCCTGCTGATATGCCTTGGCACCGATCTTGGGAACCTTTAAAAGCTGTGCGCGGCTCTTGAACTCACCGTTTTCTTCTCTGTATTTTACAATGTTCTTTGCCGCGGTGGCGTTGATGCCCGAAATATGAGCAAGCAGGCTGTGGGAAGCGGTGTTCAAATCCACGCCCACCTTGTTTACGCAGTCCTCCACCACGCCGCCCAGCGCCTCGTCAAGACGAGCGGGCTTCATATCGTGCTGATACTGTCCCACGCCGATGGACTTGGGGTCGATCTTTACCAGCTCCGCAAGGGGATCCTGCAGTCTTCTTGCGATGGAAACGGCAGAGCGCTGGGTCACGTCAAAGTCGGGGAACTCCTCTGCCGCAAGCTTGGAGGCAGAGTAGACCGAGGCACCTGCCTCGCTGACCATGGCATATTTCACCTTGCCGCCGTAGGGCTTCAAGGTGTCGGAGATGAAGATCTCGCTTTCCTTTGAGGCAGTACCGTTGCCGATGGCAACCACCTCTACCCCCCAACGGTCGATGAGGCGCTTCACGATCCTTGCCGAGCCCTCGATATCCTCTCTGGGCTTGGTGGGATAGATCACGGCAGTGTCCAGCACCTTACCCGTGGGGTTGACCACTGCCAGCTTACAGCCGGTACGGTAGCCGGGGTCAAGACCCAAAACCGTCTTGCCCTTCAAGGGGGCGCTCATAAGCAGATTACCCAAATTCTCGGAGAAGAGGGCGATGGCTCCTTCGCTTGCCTCGTCAAAGAGAGCGGAGCGGATCTCGCGCTCGATAGAGGGGGCGATGAGGCGGTCGTAGCTGTCGATCATCGCCTTGATGACGAGCTTGGAGGCGGCGGACCTGAAGTTGGTCACCACTGCGTTAAAGAGGAAGTTCAAGGGGATGTCCTTGGGCACCTCCACGCTCACCTTCAAAAACTCTTCCTTTTCGCCTCTGTTGATAGCGAGGACTCTGTGACCGGGCAGCTCCTTTAAGGGCGAGGAGAAATCGTAGTAGCCCTCGTAGACCGAGTCCTCCTCCTTTGCCTTTTTGCAGACCAGCGCGCCGTAGGCGGTGGTCAGACGACGGATCTCCTTGCGGTATTCGGCATTGTCCGAAACGTCCTCGGCAATGATGTCCATTGCCCCCGCAAGGGCATCTTCTGCGGTGTTCACGCCCTTTTCTTCGTTGATATATTCAAGGGCGGCGGCATTTGGATCGCACTTCTCGTCCTGCTCCAAAAGCAGGGCGGCAAGGGGGGCAAGTCCCTTTTCTCTTGCCACGGAGGCTCTGGTCTTTCTCTTGGGCTTAAAGGGACGGTAGATGTCCTCCACCTCGGTTAAGATCTTGGCGTTTTCAAGGGCATCGGCGATCTCCTCGGTCATCAGTCCCAGCTCGGAGATGGCCTTTGCCACCTCTTCCTTGCGCTTTTCCAAGTTTCTTAAATAGTTTAATCGCTCCTCTAAGGCACGCAAAACGGTGTCGTCCAGCGACCCCGTCACCTCCTTACGGTAACGGGCGATAAAGGGGATGGTGCAGCCCTCATCGATGAGGGCAACGGTCTTTTCCACCTGCTCTTCCTTTAAGTTCAGCTCGGTGGCAAGGGTTAAAAGAATGTTCATACGGTAGTTCCTTATTCGTGAGATTCAAGAAGGTTCACTTCTTCGGGTGTGAGATAGCGCCACTCTCCCTGCTTTAAGGCGGGATCAAGCACGATACCCCCGAAGGCGTGGCGGTGAAGGGTCAGGATCTTGTTGCAACGGGCGGCAAACATCAGCTTGATCTGATGATATTTGCCCTCGGTGAGGGTGATCGACCCGGAAAAATCATCAAAAAGGGTGATTTTGCAGGGCTTGGTGATATACCCGCCGATGTCAACGCCCCCTTCAAGGTCGGCAACGTCCTGCGCTGTGATCTTGCGCTGACAAGTGAAATAATATTCCTTTTTTGCGTGGTGCTTGGGGGAGAGCAGGCGGTGGGCAAGAGGCCCGTCGTCGGTCAAGATGAGCAGTCCCGTGGTGTTTTTGTCAAGCCTGCCGCAGGGGAAGAGATTTCTTCTTTCCTTTTCGGGCAGAAGCTCTAAAACGGTGGGGCCTGAGGGATCGTCGGTGGAAGAAACGTAGCCTTGAGGCTTGTGAAGCAGAATGTAGCGGTTTTTTTGAAAAAGAATGGGCTCACCGTCTAAGGTGACGGTATCCTTTTCCTCGTCGATCTTGGTTTCACCCTTGAAAACCGGCTGACCGTTGACCTTCACCCGTCCCTTTTTCAAAAGGACGGCGCTTTCTTTTCTTGAGGCAGTGGCGGTGACCGAGAGAAATTTGTCAAGGCGCATCATAGGCACTTCCTCCTTTCAAAATTCGATCCTTAAAGCAAAAGGCGGCGCACAGCGCCGCCTCGGTGTGCAGACAATGCTTCAAAAACCTTCTGTCAAAAGTTTTTGGGAGTCTTGAACCCTTTTTATAAAAAGGTTCAAGAGGGGTGTTGGGGCGGCGCCCCAATGAGATCAAATTAAACGATCTCACCGTAAACGGTGCCGAATGCGGCAGCGGCGTTGCACTCGTCGGTGTCAATGTGCATAGCCAGCGCGAACTTGGGCGAAACACGTACAACGGTGTCGCAGAAGACGGTGGTTCTGCCGTCG
>JAGBIB010000144.1 GCA_017935195.1 Clostridia bacterium | reverse complement strand
TCGGTCTTGTTGATGTGCTGACCGCCGGCACCCGAGGATTTGTGGGTGGTGATCTCCAGATCCTCTTCTGCGATCTCGATGGTGCCGTCGTCGTTGAATTCGGGCATCACCTCCACCGAAGCAAAGGAGGTGTGACGTCTGCCCGAGGAGTCGAAGGGCGAAACGCGCACCAGACGGTGCACTCCGTTTTCACTCTTTAAAAATCCGTAGGCATTCAGTCCCTCGATCATAATGGTGGCGGATTTCAGTCCCGCCTCTTCGCCGTCCAGCCAGTCGATGAGCTTGACGTTGAAGCCCTTCTTCTCGCCCCAGCGGGTGTACATTCTGTAGAGCATCAGCGCCCAGTCCTGCGCCTCGGTGCCGCCTGCACCGGGGTGGAAGGAAAGGATGGCGTTGCTTGCATCGTATTCGCCCGAGAGCAGGACCTCAATGCGCATCTTTTCCTCCTGCGCCTTGATGTCCTCCACAGCCTGCAGGATCTCCTCAAGGAAGGATTCGTCCTCCTCCTCGATTGCCAGCTCGGTTAATTCCACGGTGTCGGCGTGCTTTGCCATCAGCTCGTCATATTCGGCGATCTTGTCCTTTAACTGCTTTACTTCTCTTAAGATCTTGCCCGAGTTTGTCTGATCGTTCCAGAAGTCGGGCATCATGGTCTGCTCGTCAAGCTCCTCGGCTCTGACTCTCAGTTTTTCGATTTTCAGCGCATCGCCCAGTTCGATCAGCTCGGGCTCCAGCTCCTTTAAGGTGCGCTTTGCTTCGTCAAGTTGGATGATCAATGATGTGTCCTCTCTTTATATAAAATGCCGTTTGGCTTGTTGAAATGCGGTATTCCTCTATTCACTTCAGTATACTATATTTTTTGCCGTTTGTAAATAGTTTTTTGCAGAGGCTTTGTAAAATCACCGAGATATCTGACCGTTACAGTCTGGATATGGCGATCTTGTCGTATATCTCCACCCTTGCCTCGGGCAAAAGCGCCTCCACTAAAGCTTTTAAGGTCTGGCAGACCGGTCTTTCTGTGTAATCGTGACCTGCGGCAAAAAGGCAAAGGGCGTTTTCCCCCGCATCAAGCAGATGGTGGTGTCCCGCCTCGCCCGTCAGGTATCCGTCAGCCCCTGCCGCAAGGGCGTCCTTCCATTCTCCGCCGCCCGAGCCGCCAAGCAAGGCAAGGCGCTCGATCCTCTTTTGGGGCAGGCTTAGCGAAAGCTGAGGACAGCCCAGCTTTTCCTTGATCTGCTCTGCCAGCTCCTCCCCTGTTTTTGCTTCGGGCAGTCTGCCGATGCGTCCCATGGGAAGACCCTCCACCTCGAAGGAGGTGACCTCCGAAAGCGCAAGCAGGGTTGCCAGCGTGTCGTTGACCCCGCCTGCGGCACAGTCGAGCCTGGTGTGGAAGGAAAAGACCGAAATGCCCTTTTCATAGAGCATCAGCGCCCTTGCCGATAGGGGATCCTTGGGGTAAAGAGCGTCAAGAGGTTTAAAGAGCAAAGGGTGGTGGGTCAAGATCAGATCAAAGCCGCCAAGCAGGGCTTTTTTGGCGCAGTCTGCCGTCAGATCCAGGGCCACAAGCACTCTGCAGACCGGTTGCTCACCGTCCTTCATCACCATAATGCCGTCGTGATCCCATTCTGCCGAGAGGGCAGGGGGGTAGGCTTCGTT
>JAGBIB010000143.1 GCA_017935195.1 Clostridia bacterium | reverse complement strand
CGTAAGGCGATGCATCATTTGACAAGCATATGAATTTATGATATAATATTGGAAAAGGAGGTGCGACTATGAAAGAAAACAAACTCGTCGAACCTTCTATGGATTTTTCGGTTGATATTATAAACCTCGTTAAATTTCTGAAATCAAATCACGAAACGATCATTGCTAATCAAATCGGCAGATGCGGCACCTCTAAATGTACTTCTTTGAAAGTTATGCTGATTGCATCGTGCAAAAGCCGAATATTTCACTAAAATCTTTTTTGCAACAAGTTGCGGACGATATACAAGGTTTCGCCTTGATTTGTTTGCTAACGTGTGGTATATTAAATTAAACAAGTACTATTGATAGAGTGTAGGAGATTTTACAATGAACTTTCTGTACCACGGCTCTGCTTTTGCTGATATACATATAATTAAAGCCGAATCCGCACTCCATGGAACAGACAACACCAAGGTTGTTTATCTTACAGATAATTTGCCTTACTCTCTTTTTTATGTTTGGGATTCTAAGCATAACATCAAGAAGGGCAAGCACGTTACGGCGTGGATCAAGGACGGCGTCGTTTATTATGAAGAACAGTTCAGGGGACAGTTGGAAGCCTTTTATAAAGGAGTCAGCGGTTATGTGTACTGTGTTGAACGAAGCGAACAGTTCAAACCTGTCAATAACCGCGAAGCAATGTGGTTTTGCGAAACGGACGCTGCTGTTCAAAAAGTATACTGCATTTCTGACGTATATTCAGAGATACTGAACTATGCAAAGGACGGCAAAGTAAAAATAATGAACTTTGATGAAGTTTCAAAAGAAAGAATAGCGGATTTGTATAGCATCATTACCCAAAGGATCATCAAAAACGGGTTGTTGAATAACGAGGACTTGGAGGATGCGAGGTTTTACCAAACGTTTTTCAAAAAGGCTTGGGATGATGCTCTGAAAACGAGAAAGTGATACAAATGAACTCATCTTACTATGCAAAAATAACCGATATCAACGAGTTACGATGCTTTTGCTCCGATGATGTGCGCTTTTTGGATCCCGAAGAGGATTTTGAGCTGCTCAAAGAGTATTTCAGCAATTTTGGTATTCATACCGACACCGACACCTATTTCGGTATCAACTTAAAAGACGTCAAAAAAGAGTATGCCGTTGACGGATCGGGGATCGGTCGGCTGTGTGCTTTGGTGGAGAACCGAAGGATCCTGTCCTTGGCAGGCGTGGAGTTTTGCTCCAAAGAGGCATGGGAGATCCGTGCGGTGAGCACCCATCCCGATCACACGGGACGGGGGTTTTCAAAAGCGGTCTGCTCCTTCGCTGCAAAATACGTTCTTCTCAGTGGCCGTGCGGCAATTTGCGAGACCCACTTATCCAACTCTGCAATGCGATCGGTGATGCATCGGATCGGTATGAAGCAATACCGCCCCTGATCCGATTGACCTATAATTGACCTTCAACAAAATGAAAAATCCGACGGCTCCCCGTCGGATTTTTTTGTTTTTATCGGGAACGGCTTATCGCGCTTTTTCAACCTTGATCTTGTTTCGCCCATTCCTCGAAGACCGACACGTCCTCAAGGAGCTGGTCGTGATGCTTTTGGAAAATGCCGAAGGCGGCGCAATCGTCGGGCTTTAAGGCAGAGAAGACGGTGTCATAGGCGTCGTAAATGGCGGCTCTGCGCTCCTTTTCGCCCTTTTCCACCAGCATCTGCCCTCCGCCGAAGATCTTGAAGGCGATGATGGGCTTTGAAACGCCCTTTAAGGCGTTGAGGGCGATTTCCCGATCACCGGGGTAGATCTTCACCCCGCTCTTGCTTTTACCCGTTAAGAAGCCGCTTTCTTCTCCTTCTCTGTGCCTGCGCAGATTGTACATACAGGCAAGGTAAAAGTCGGTGTTCCATCCCTCCCTTTCGCTGAGGGTCACCACCTCGGGGTGGTGGGTGCCGATGCCCACGGGGATGCCCATGGTGCGCAGCTTTTCAAGCAGGGCAAGGGTCTGCTCGTTTCTGCCCGTTTCGTAGCGCACGTCCACAAACGATCCCGAGATATAAGCGCCAAGGGCGTCCACCTCGCACATCTGGCGCATACTTACCTCCACGTTCATCGGGGCGTAGAGCTGGAAAATGAACTGCATTTTTCCGCCGTTTGCCCGATAGTGCTTGAGGATGCGGATGATGTAGGGATCTGCCAGGGGGAGCATGGCGCTGATGCCCAGCTCCTCCATTTGGTGCATTGCCGCAAGGATCCGTTCCTCAGTGTGGTAGGTGAGCATCTCCTCGTCCGAGACGTAGTCGGTGATATAGGAGTGTCCGTTAAAGGGATTGTCTCCCACGATGAGCTTGGAAATGGACGTACCGAAAAAATCAACGTAGCGCATAGTGTCCTCCGCAAGGCTTTTCTCCCGTTCATTATACACCCTTATGCCCGCTTTTTCAAGTCAAAATATTATTCAGATCCGGTCGCTTCCGTCCTCGGGAATGACCTTCTTCACCGACTCGATGGCACACTCGATCATATCGTCGGTGGGCTCCTTGGTGGAGATGCGCTGCATCCAAAGACCGGGGGCGGAGAGCAGGCGGACGAACCAATTGTCGTGCTTGCCCGCAAGCTTGATAAACTCATAGCCGATGCCCACAGTCAAAGGCAGGAGTGCAAGCTTGCACAGAGTGCGTGCAAGGTTGTTTACAAGCTCTGCAGTGATCTGAAGATCGGGAATGCGGTTTGCAAGGAAGGTGTTCTTCACAAGCGACTCAACCCAATTGTTGAAGACGTCAAACCATCCATTGATGGTGTCTAAATAGCCGCCAACAAAGGTCTCTTCCAAATGTATTTCGGGGATAAAGGAGCCGATGAGGATGCCGAGGATCAGCATGATCACCATAAAGGAGGTACCGCAACGGGGGTGGAAGCGGGTCATTTTTTTTACGTTTTCCACCGTCAGAGGCAGACCCTTTTCATAGCAGAAGATGGTCTTATGCT
>JAGBIB010000142.1 GCA_017935195.1 Clostridia bacterium | reverse complement strand
TATCGTTGGAGGTCTTCAAGCCGTCGGTGCCCGAGGAAAGGGTGATCTGCCCGCCTGTGACGGTGAGCGAATCCTTGCCTCGGATGCCATCGTCGCCCGAGGTGACAAAAATACTGCCCGACTTGATCTTCAGATCGTCCTTACTGTAGATGCCCTTGGCGTTTTTGGAGCTGACATAAAGACTGCCCGCCCCTTCAAGGGTCAGGTCTTCTTTAGAGAAGAGGGCGGCAGAGGGCTCGTCGCTTCCTTCGGCAAGAAGGTAGCTGTCGCCGTCCTTTAAAATGTTTTTGGAGCCCGAAAGGGTGGAGATCGTCACCCTTTTGGGGGCAGAGAGGACGTACAGGGCGGCACTGTCGGGGCTGACGATCTGCAGTCCGTCAAGATAGAGGGTAACCTCCTCTTCGTCTGCGGTGTTCACCCGAAGCTGTCCTTCAAATGCGCCCCGAAGCAGGTAACTGCCCGCTTTCGTGAGGGTCACTATACCATTTTCCACCGTCACGCCTGCATTTTCGGGGGTCACGGCGGCAGAAGCGTCTTCAAATTCGATCAGGGTCGCCCCGTCGATCCGTGCGCCCGTGCTGACCGCTTCGTTTGGGATGTCGATGGAGACCTCCTCCACCTTCGAGTAGCTGATCCCGGGCACCTGCCCGTTTTCTTCGGGGAGCTGTCCGTTCATTCCGGGGATATCTCCCCCGGGAGCGCCTCCTTCGGGCATTTCGGGCGGTCTTTGCCCTTTGGCGCATCCCGCTCCCCCTGCAAGAAGAAGGAGGGTCAGGGCAAGGGCTGCCCCTTTTTTGATTGTGGTGTGCATTGCGTTGACTCCTTTGAAAATCAAGAGTTTGTTATAAATAAATCTTTAACCGTTCTCAGTATACCCCTGTCAAGTGACAAAAACAAGGTGCTTTTCTGAAAATCAGGTGAATTTTCAGGCAGAAAGTCCTCTCTTTTTTAAAAAAACGGTTGCAAAAGGGGGAAAACTGTGCTATACTTATGGGTGGAATTTGCCGCCCTGTGCAATGCACGGGCGTGAGGCTATAGAATACGAGTTGAAGGGATGGAACAAATATGTCCGGACATAGCAAATGGAACAATATCAAGCATAAGAAGGAAAAGACCGATGCCCAGAAGGGTAAGATCTTCACCAAGGTGGGTAAGGAGATCGCCATGGCGGTCAAGGCGGGCGGCCCCGACCCCAAGGTCAACGGCAAATTAAAGGATCTGATTGCCAAGGCAAAGAGCTTGAACGTGCCCAACGATAACATCGACCGCATCATCAAGAAGGCTTCGGGTGCGGACAGCGTGGCATATGAGGAAATGTACTACGAGGGCTACGGCCCCTGCGGCGTTGCAGTGATCGTCCGTGCGGCTACCGACAGCAGAAACCGTACCGCCGGCAACGTGCGTCACTATTTTGACAAGTTTGGCGGCAATATGGGCAACACCGGATGCGTCAGCTACCTCTTCTCCGACTGCGGTACCATCGTCATCGAGGACGAGGATGGAGAGCTTGAGGAGGATAAGGTGATGGAGGCCTCTCTTGAGGCAGGTGCATCCGACTTTGCTGCCGAAGAGGGTGCGTATATCATCAAGACCGAGCCCGCTGATCTGGACACCGTGAGAGATGCACTGGTTGAAGCAGGCTACGAGATCGCTTCCTGCGAGGTGGAGAAGGTTCCTTCCACCTACGTGACCTTAACGGGCGAGGACGATATCAAGCATATGAACCTGCTGCTTGAATATCTTGAGGATGACGATGACGTGACCGAGGTCTTCCACAACTGGGAAAACTGCGAGGACTAAGTCTATAAAGCAATAAAAAAAGTCTCAAATGCAACGCATTTGAGACTTTTTTGTTATTTAAAGGTCTTTTCCAAGAATGTCCGACGCTTGCCGATCCAATCCACCAGATAGTCCACGTGGTTATAGTAGGTTTTGAAGGAGGCAATGTTGGATGGCTCAAGAAAGACAGGCGTGCCCAGCACGGGGAAGCGGTCAAAGTTTCTTGCGGCGGCATCCTCCAGCGCCTTGCCCATCATCAGTATTTCGCCCTCCAGCGTGTCTAAGACGGGCTCGATCTCCTTCAAGCGTGCCGATACCAGCGTTCTGAACCAGGATTGCTTATACAGGCTTTCAAACCAGTGGTTGCCTCTGCCGCTGTTGCTGTAGATCTGGCCTTGGGCATCGCCATAGTCCCGATCGTTGCCCAAGGCCAGATCAAAATCCCAAGGAGGGCCGAAATAGAAGATCCCGTCCTTGCGGTAGAAGAAAAAGCTGGCAAAGCCCACGTCACGGTTGTGGCTGAGCTCTTGGATGATGTAGTTGTCCACCAGCGAGTCGATATCGCAGATCTTTCGGATCTTTTCTTCGTTGCCCGACATCAGCGTATCGTGGAGCAGCTTGACCTGCTTTGAGATGAAGGCCCGTTCTGTGGTGGAATTGACGGTGCTTTTGATCACGAAGGGCTGTTGGCCGCCTGCGATCTCAAAATAGGTGATCGGGTCGGCACCCTTCCAAGAGGCACGGTGGTCAAGCTCCAAAAGATAGTCCTTGTTGGGGTTGGTTCCCTCGTCCTTTAAGTTCAGACGAGCCGCATTTGCCTCGATCTGCTCGGTGAGCAGATAAACGCCTCTGTAGTCCTCGTTGATATAGATCTCCACAAAGAGGAGGGACTGGGTCCATTCCACTCCGTCTAACATCTGTCCCAAGCGGTACATGGCGTAGTTGCGCAGGAAGGATTTGTCGGTGTAGGTGGAGATGAGCAGCCAATCCTTGTCCTTTTCTCCCACACCGAGCAGGCCGACCTCTTGCCTGAACTTCAGCTTGTAGGAGGGCTTGATGGTGCGGAAGGAGTCCCAAGCGGCATTTCCTCTGCCTCGGATCTCCCCATGGGCGTTTTTCAGCTGATACTCTTCGGCACAGTTTTCGGTGGAGATCCTTGCCGAAACGTAGGTGATGTTTGAGGTGATCTCTGTGCCACCGGTGTTGATCCTGATGACGGGCAGGGAAAGCTCGGGAACGGTCAGACCGTAGATTGCTGTGAAGGAGCTGTCCTCCAAAAGACCTGCGTCGGTGCGCTTTTCACCGCCGAAGCCGTCAGACCAGCCAAGGAAGAGATGGCAATTGGAAACGGGCACGGCCGTCACCGTCAAGGGAACGGTTGCTCCCTCCAGCGTTTGGTTGGCGACTCCTGCGATCTTTCCTCCCGCCATGGCGGTGTAGGAAAGGGTGTGCTTGTCCTTTTGTCCTCTGTAAAGCCGGGTGGGAATACCCGAAAGACGGTTTAAAAGGGCGGTAAGGTCGGTGATGGACAGTCGCCCGTTGGGCAGACAGTCATCTATCCCCTCGGCAGGCTCTTCAAGCTTCAGCGCCTCAAGATAGGCCTGCGCATCCTTCAGATCAAGGGTGCCGTCGGATGTTGCATCACCGGGCAGATCGGAGGTGATCTGCAGATAGCCGTGCTTCACCAGCAGGGGACGGGCATTTTCTTGGTAAACGGCGGTCAGCAGATCCAGCGCACATCCCCCCGAAGCTCCTTTTTTGCAGGAGAAGAGGAGGGAAAGGAGGACGCCGCTCTTATTTTCTTTGCATGAAAGGGAGATCACGCCCTGCTCGTAAGAGCCTTCCACCCCTTTTTCAAAGCTGACCTCCTCCAAAGTGAAGAGAGAGCTGTTGTAAACGGGCAGGAAGGAGGCAGAGGAGAGGGGGTCGTGGGCGTAAAGAAAGATCTTTGCCCGACCGCCCGGGAGGATCTCCGCCCTTGAAAGGGAAAGGGCATCAAGCTCGGCTTCGCTTACCCCTTCCAACAAAGTGGCCTTGTAGGTGGCATCGGCGCTGATGACCGAGGGCCTTTGATCAAAGCCGCCAAACAGGGTGTAAAGTCCACCCGAGGATTGCTCCTCGAAGGTGTAGGGGTAGACGGGCACGTCACCGCAAAAGTAGGTGTTGGTGAATTCCTTGCTACCCACAGAAAAGGTGATGGAATAGGGTGTTTTTTCTTCTTCAAAGACGGCCTTGTAGGAGGTGTTTTTGGAGGCAGGGGTCAGCTTGGGCTCCCATCCCGCAAAGACGTAGCGCATTCCGGGGGTGGGATGCTCCTTTTTTGGCGTGCTGCCCGGATAAAAGGGGATGGCGCCCTCAAAGACCGAGGTGGTCAGCTTGTCCTTGCCCACGATCCATGTGATGTTATAGCTTTTGTCGCTGTAGATGGCATCGTGATCCATCTGATAGCCGTAGATGGTGCCGCCCGCAAAATAGCAAAGGGCATCCTCCTTCCACAATTCCAGCGTGACGAAATAGGTGTGATCCCTTTGGGGAATGAAGGAGGGGGCACCGAGGCAGGGCTCGAAATAAAAGAGGGTGTTGCCGTTAAAGGCGGAGGGGGGCAGATCCTGCTCGTGTCTGCCGTTTTGGTCCTCATATACCAAATGCCAGCGGTAGCTTCCCCGATCCTCCCAAAGCGTGGAGGCAAGAGCGTTTTTCACGGTGAAGAGCAGGGCGGTGGTGCTTTTGCCCGAGGGCAGAGACTGCCCGAAGCCGTTGCCGTCTCTTGATCCGTCAAGGGTGGTGGTGTTGGCAATTACGGGATCGGTCAGGGTGCTGTGCAGATTTTTCACAGAGGCAACGTAGACCGCCTTTCCCGAGGCGTTTTCCACACGCAGAGAAAGATCGTAGTAGATGCCGTTGTCGCTTGCCCCCGCAGGATTGTAGGAGGGCGAAAATCCGCAGGCATAGGTGGGAAAGCGCAGGGTGATGGCGGTGCTTCCGTGGTAAACGTAGGTTGCGGGGTCGATGCGCAGGCTTTCGCCTCCGTTAAAGGACAGAAACCAGCGGTAGTTTTCACTTTTTTTATCGATGTCCTCTGAAATTTTATCGGCATTGATGCCGTTTGCCCGCAGGACAAGGCTGGTCGTACCACCCCATGTCTCCCAGTCGGAGGTATCACCCGTAAAAAAGCGGGTGAGCGAAAACTCTGCCGCAAAAGAGGGCGCGGGCAGAAGCGAGAGAAGGGGAAGGAGGGTGAGAACGGCCAAAAGAAGGGATAAGAACCGTTTGCGCATGGCGGGATCTCCTTTGAAAAAAAATGGGGGCAGGCGGAATACCGCCCGCCCCATCGGGTTGCTGATTTGAGCTTTGATCGGCTGATGCCGATGCGCTTTTGAGTTTATTCCTCGATCTCGATCACGGTGGTGTCACAGAAATCGTCCTCGCCAAGAAGCTCGTCTTCGGTGGCGTCCTCTTCAAGAGAGATCTCAAGCTTTTTTTTCTTGGGGGTGGGGATGATCTCAAGGATCATGCCAAGACCTGCAAGGAAGCCGAGGAACGAGGTGGCGAAGAGGATGATGGAGCCGGTCTTCTTCTTATCGAGGAGCGACCAGATGAAGGCACCGACCATACCCAGTGCAGAGCCGAGGGTGACGATATGCTGTAATTCCAGTTTTGCGTGCTTGAATTTGTTTTTCATAACCGTTCTCCTTTATTTGCTTGATTAAGCGTTCATTTTAAGATATGCGTTGATGAAGCCGTCGATGTTTCCGTCCATCACCGAGGAGATATTCACTTCCTCGTAACCGGTACGGGTGTCCTTGGCAAGGGTGTAGGGCATAAAGACGTAGGAGCGGATCTGAGAACCCCATTCGATGTTGGCTTTTGCGCCCTGGATGTCCTCGATGCGCTCAAGCTGCTCTCTCATTTTGATCTCCATCAATTTGCTCTTTAGCATCTTGATGGCGGTCTCCTTGTTTTGCAGCTGGCTACGCTCGGTCTGACAGCCCACCACGATGCCCGTGGGGATGTGCAACACTCTGACTGCCGATTCGGTCTTGTTGATGTGCTGACCGCCGGCACCCGAGGATTTGTGGGTGGTGATCTCCAGATCCTCTTCCGCGATCTCGATGGTGCCGTCGTCGTTGAATTCGGGCATTACCTCCACCGAAGCAAAGGAGGT
>JAGBIB010000141.1 GCA_017935195.1 Clostridia bacterium | reverse complement strand
GTAGAGCCTGCCTCCTGCCCCAGCCTCAGCAGAGGAAAATACGTTTACGACTACTGCGACACCGGCATGGTCTGCCCTCTTTCCAAGATGTATACCCTTGGCTCGGGCTTCATTCCTGCCGCAAGCCACGCAGGAGGCCTTCGTTACCACGGAATGAATTCTACCCTTTCTCAGCTTCGCTACGACGGACTGATGGAGGCCACCACCGTGAAACAGACCGAGGTCTTTGCCTCTGCCGTGGAATTTGCAAAATGCGAGGGTATTCTGCCCGCTCCCGAAAGCAGCCACGCCATCCACGTTGCGGTAAACGAAGCACTGAAGTGCAAGGAAACAGGCGAGGAGAAGGTCATTCTCTTCGGTCTGACCGGCACGGGTTATTTCGATATGGTATCCTATCAAAGGTTCAACGACGGTATTATGCAAGACTACCTGCCCACCGACGAGGATCTTGAAAGAGGCTTTGCTTCGCTTCCCGATATGTCTGAAAACTGAGTTCAAAATTAAAAGTTGTCTTACAGCGATTGGCTGTAAGACAACTTTTTGTTTTCAGAAACGAAGTTTTTCACCGTTATTCATGGCAACGATCACTTGAATTGCCTGCTCGTTGCCCTGCTTGGCAGCGTGCTCAAAGAATTTACGGGCGCGCTCCTCGTTCTTCTCGGTACCAACACCGTTATAGTGACAGACAGCCGCCATCATCATTGCCTTTTGTCTGCCTTTTCCTGCCGCCTTTTCAAGGTACTTCAGACCCTTTGCCTCATCCTTAGGCATACCGCCCTCTCCGTAAAGAAAGCCCTTACCAAGGATCTCATAGAAGACAAAGCTTCCTTCTTCTGTAAAAGCAAGCGCCATTTGCTCACCCTTTGCCACATCTGTCTTCACACCGCTTTTGTAGGAAATACCAAGATAGGTTTCAACAACTCGGATCTGTGCATCCTGGCAACCCATCTGTGCGGATCTTTCAAAGACCTGAAATTCATTCTCAAACTGTCCGTCCATCACATATGCCTGCGGATGCTCGAACATTTTCTGTGCCTCCGTCAGATCCTTTTGCTTCTGTATCGCTGCCTCAGCTGCCTTTTGCTCGCTTGCCAGCTTGTCTTCATATTCCTTGCGTGCGGCCGCATCTGCCTGCCTTTTCTCCTCGTTTAGCTTTTCCAGCTCTTCGGGATAGGCAGCATAAAACTCTTCCGTCAGGTCAGTCAATACCTGCTTTTGATGTGCAAGCTGCTCTTTGGCACCGTTTAATGAAAGCTCTTTTTCGTCCTTGACGTTTGTTGCCTCCGAAAGTGCGCTCTCTGTGGAAACCAGCTCTGCCTCCAGCTTTGCTCCACCCTTCTTCTTGTTCACCAAAAAGATTGCCCCGATGATCCAAAGAACCACACTTAGAATGGCAAGAATCGCAGGCATACCATTGTGTCCGAGAGCCGCAAAGAAATCGTCCTCAGCCTTGAGCCAATAAAGGCCATACAAAGGTATTGCAATATCGAATGCCAAAGCAATCCCCATAATGATCATCCAGGTTTTGTTGAGTCTATGGGATTGGAGCGCAAATTCCGCACTTCTCTTGCGGCTATCTGCATCTGCAAAGGCACCGCTTGCTTGGTCATAATTCTTTTGAGCGGCGCTCACCCGTTCCTTTTCCTGATCCAGCTTTTTTTGCTCACCTTTGATCAGCACTTGATATTGTTCAACAGTTTTTTTCATAGTATCCCCCATCTTTTTGATGATCCTATTATACAGTATTTTTTCCCTTTTGTACAGACCTTTTTCCAAAAAAATGTTGCAGACCGAAGCCTGCAACATTTTTTACGATTATTTCTCGCAACCAAGAACCTGAACCTCGGTAATTGCGAAGGTTCCATCGGTAACAGCCTTGGTAAAGCCGCCGATTGTCAGCTTGGTAACGGTCTTTCCACCAAGATCAAAGCTCTGGAACTCGGAGGAATCGTGCATGATCAACTCCTTGGTAGTGCCATCGGAGAAGGTCACCACTGCGCTGAGCAGATGTGTATCGGAGGACGCATCTCTGAGCTTGATGTTCAGCGTATTCACAACAACCTGACGACCAAAGTCGATGGTCATGGAGTCCTCTGCGGTAGTAGAGGGCACCCATGCCTGATAAGGCCATGTAGCCGCAGCAGACTTGTTAGATACAAATCCATCTACTGCACCGCGCACGCTCTTGAGACCGTTGGCAGTCTGAGCGGAGGTAACCTTGGGGAACACATCGATATCGGAAGCATAGGTGTTATACGCCAGATTGCGCTCCTCGGAAAGCTCATCTGCGGTAGGGATACGAACCATAATGGTGGGGTTGCGGTAAGAGCTCGAACCGGAGCTTCTTGCCGTGGTGCAGAATGCGGAGTTCCAATCAGAAGGAATTGTATAGGTGAACTCACCGTTAGGAACATAGTACAGTACCTCGCCCTGTCTTTCATTGATGGACAGTGCAACATACTTGCTACCCGTTACCTTTACCGTGATCTTCTGACCGACCTTATATGCAGCATTGAGATAGAGGATCGCATAGCCGTCACCCTTGGCAGAAGCGCCGCCGGATACGGATACCTCAACGCTACCTTTAGGAAGAGTTCCTGCAAGACCCATCTTTACATACTTATCCCACTGGTTATAGAAGTTTCTCTTGTTTTCACGCTCTACAAAGATCTTTGCTTCAGTATCCTCAACAAATCTTTCTCCGTTGTCGTAATCACCCCAACAAGGTACGCACAGGTCAATCCAAGCAGCGATCAGTCTGATCTCTTCATCACTCAAATCTCCGTGACCGGCCTTCAGCTTGGTGATCATTGCACTCTTTGCCGAACCTGCGGTATAAGGATCAAGAATCTCGGTCTTAGTCATGGAAGAGTTCCACTTGATGTAGGAGTTACTGGGAGTACCGATCCATTGGAAGCCTGCAATCTGGTTAGTACCGAATGAAGGAGTGGAACCGGTAAGAACAAGATACGACAAGGGATATGCGCGACGCATTCTGTTGGTATCGGGATAGATCATATCACCGGTAAGAGCGATGGGAGCATCACTGGTACCACCTGCGATCTGAACGGTGCAGAACAGACCCATGTCAAATGCTCTTCCGCCGCCGGTATCGTGAAGCGAAACCGCAATAACGTTCTTACCCTTCTTTAAGACATCCTGGGGCAGTCCGGTCAAGTTTTCGGAAACAAAGCTGTCGGTCCAACCTGCCTTGTTGAAGACCTGCTTGCCGTTGATATAGATGGCGATGTCGTTATCATAGAAGATCTTTGCGGAAATCACACCGCCCTTCATTTGCTGCAGCTGCTCTTCGGTAAGCTCAAAGCTTCTTCTGAGCCAAATATACTTTTCAGAACCGCTCCAAGGAGTGTTCATAGGAGTAACGTCGCCTCTGTCACCAAAAGGTGCGGGGGCAACAGTCCAAGCGGAATCATCGAAGTTGGTGCCGTACCAAGTGTTGGGTACAGCGTTGCTGCTTGCAGAGGTCAAATAAGACCAATCGGAAGCGGCAGGGAAAATTTCTTGATTGCCGGTAGGAACATAAGAACGGAAGGCTGCATCGATATAGTATGTGCTACCCGAAACAGCGATTTCGATCTTGTTCTCGCCAATCTTCAGATCCTTGATCTGGGCTGCGGTAAGCTCTACCTTCTCTTCAACGATCGTAGAAGAGGTCTTGGTGTAAACAGTCTTTCCGTTAAACTTTACGGTCACCGTGCCCGCATACTTCAGCTCAAGGATGGTGGAGCATGCTTCTGCGTTCCACTTGGTGAAATTGAAGGTATTGCTTAAAGTGATGGTACCGGAGTTCCAAATGGTATTGATATCGGTAACTGTAGCGGTAACCTTTCCAAAGGGGGCATAAGACACACCGGACTTGCCGCCCGAAATAGAATAGTTCCACTGGCTGCCTTTGGCAATCAGATAACTCAGATCTTTTACTGCAGTATCCGCACCTGCTTTGGTAGTATTGATCTTGTCAAGAGCGGTCTTTACATTGCTGTGGCAGCTGATGCAGCTTTCATCTAAAATATCCTGAACCATCGAATAATCAAAGCCGATGGAATCGTCGGTATAAGGATCGAAGTCCTCATATTCTTCATGACCCTTCATCCACAGATCGGGCTGCAGCTCCTGAACACCCTTCTTCATCGCCATAGTAATGGTTGAGTTTGCGGTAGGAGCTGTGTTCTTGGACTCATGACAGCCAACGCAAGAGAATGTCTCACCGGGCATCAGAGTGGACCAAGAACGCATAGTCTGGATCACGAAGCCGTCCTTATCAAGGAGCTGGAAGTAGATAGGCGTATCGGAAGGTACCTTGAACATCACCGATCCGTCTTCTTCAACGGGTACGACACCAAGCACCGACTTTACGTCCCATGAGCCAAGTCCGGTTGCAATGGGCGAGAAGGGGTCACCCGATCCGCCGGCACTGGTAGACTGGAAGGTAGCACCGATGGAAGAAGAACGGTATACGATCTCAACCACTCTGAGGTACTTGGCAGTACCAACCTTCACGCCTTCCATGCCCTGTCCTTCATAGACATTTGCCACATAGTAGGTGCCGCTGTTGTTTGCGTAGTTTACCATGGAGGGACGATTGAAGATGTCACTCTTCTTGATGGGAACGATCTGGCTTGCGGGGAAACGGGTGTCGCCCTCTACCAGCTCAATAGAACCATTCCATCCCTTGGTGTAATCGCAAAGATAGATGCTGAAGGGAGCGTTCTTGTCGGTATAGCCATCATAAGAAGACACGAGGAAAACGTGATCGTTGATGGCATAGGGGTACTTGTAAATTCGGCCGCCCTGACCGTATGCATCCTTATTGGTAGAAACAGTGGACTGTGCATCGGGAAATACAAATTTGATAGAATCCTCTGCATTTCTGTCCACTGTCGTATCTACGATACACAGCTTACCAATCTGATGTACATGGTGTCCGGATGCAATAGAAATGTACTTTCCTGCCGCACCGGGGATATCTCTGGTATGAAGCAGAGTTGTGGGGAAGTTGGCGTTGTTACCCCAAACCTCGGTCTGGTAAGTGCCATCCTGGAACATCTGGAAGACACCCTGAACGAACATCTGGGTACGGTCATTATAGTCCCAGCGAGTGTAGATCACTCTTCCGTCGGAGGTGACGGTGGGGAAGGTGGTATGCACCTGATCGTAGCCTACTCTGCGGATGTTTTGTCCGTCACCGTCCATAACATAGATATTGGAAACGGGGGTGATCCAGCAGTCAACGGTCTGGGTCGCACGGTTGGAGCTGAAGGCAATATTGCCGTTTGCCAGATACTGAGGCTCGGTGTCCGAACGGCCGGTACCAAAAGTCAGCTGAACGGGCTCTGCATCAATATCGGTCAGGCTCTGCTCGTAAATGTGATAGTCATCGTTTGCATTCTTCTTAAAAGAATAAAGAAGCTTGGTACCGTCGGGAGAAACAGAGGGATCTCTGTAAACGCCTGCGGTTGCCGTTGCAACGATCTTTTCATAGGTGGAAACGGTACCGTCACCATTGTCGAGAACCGAAAGGATCACAAGCTGAGATCCTGCGGAGAAGTTGGTCTCCGCATGGTTATCAACAGCAACCTGATGCTCAAAAAGTGCCTCGGTGTACGCATAGTGAGAGCCACCCATCTGCTTATGCTTTACCACTACAAAGTGGTTTGCGGTTTCAAGAAGCGCCTCCACTGCCTCGGTCTTATCGAAGGTCTTCTTCTTTGTGCCGCCGTAAATGTTGTCGTCTGCACTGGAATTAAAAGCAAGGACAGTGCAAACCGAAGCAACACAAAGAACGATAACGAGAATCGCCGTTATCAATCTCTTCATAATACTCTTTTTCATTTGATTCGCCATCCTTTCTTACTTATTTGGCAACGTACATCAGCTTGTACGTCGAAGCAAGAGCATTGCCCGAACTATCCGCCACGGTGATTTCAAGGTATCCACCTGCCGCAAAATCGGCGGGAACCTTGATGCCGCATTCAAGTTTCGTTGCGGTATTGTACGCCATCTTTCCGGGGGTGAAGGTCTTCTCTCCAACCACCTTGCCGTTCTTATCACAGAGCTTCACGGTAACCACCGCATCTGCAACCTTGGAAGCAGAGGGGATCTGCTTGCGCAGGGTCACCACGTCGATGGTGCTGCCGGGAACGATCTTGGAGTAGTAGGTTGCGCCGTCCTTGCTTGCAAGAACCTGCTCCACACCATACTTTTCGCCAACCGTACCGATGGACAAAACGAATTCAGCCAGATCTGCTGCCTCGGTATCAGACAGCTTTCTGTTTGCAAATGTCTTGACCAGCTCGGTCATATCGGTAACCATACCGCTGAAGGTATAGGGCGCAGTACGCCACATCTCAACCAAAGTAGGTGTTACGAACTCTCTGTTTTCCCAAGTGCCATCCTTACCGAGGTAGGGGGACTTGTGGAACTGTAAGTCGGTATAAAGAGGAGCGGGGTGGCAGGTTGCACAGCCAACCTCTTCAAAAAGCTCCTTGCCGCGCAAAGCCGCTTCGCTGTAGCTGCCGTCCTCCTTGAGGTAGGGACTCTCCGCGGGAATGATGGACTTTAAGTATTCGTCGATTGCACACAGACGAACCTCGTCCAACACGTTGAACTGAATGAACAGCATACCCTTTCTGACTGCCAGCTCAGCGGACTCTCTTGCACCGGTGATCATTACGGGAGGAGTTCTGTGGGAGAAGATCATCGACTTGGTGTTCTTGGGGTTGCCGAGACCGTCGTTCAAGTTATCCCAGTTCAGAGCGTCAGCTCTTGCATCGGGATGGCAGGACGCACAGCTTTCCCACTGCTGATAGCAGAAGGTAGCATCATACCAAATGGTCTCACCTAAACGCTCTGCGGTAGCCTCAGGCTGCTTGCCAACCGCAAAGGAGGAAAGCTCAGTCGCCTTCTTCAGATCCACTACAGAAACGGTGCCGCTGAAGTATTCTGCAGCGTAAACCTTTTCGCCAACGATCTGGATGTCTCTTACACCCTTGCCACCCAGCTCAATGCGGGTCTTCAGACCCTCAAGGAACTCGATGTGGTCAACGATCTCATCAACGCTTGCAAGATACTCGTTCTTCCCTGCCTCGATGCGCTCGATTCTGGTCTTGAGCTTGGAAAGATCCAGCGTCATCAGCTGATCGTTGCCCGAGAGAGAGAACACCAGAGTCTTGCCATCTGCCGTGATCTCCACGTCCCAAGGATTTGCCGCACCGAGCTCTACATCGTCAAGAACGTAGGCAACGGTGGAATCATCCTTGGTGTTGATGGCGGTAAAGCCGTTGGTATTGATCCAGCCTCTGTCAAGCTGAGAGGTGGGGAAAGTGTATCTAGAGATCAGATGGGTCACGTACACGGTGCTTCCGTCGGGAGAAGCCACGATGCCTCTCACGCTCTGTGCGCCGTTGACCAGCTTGATAGAACCGGTTACCTTGCCCGATGCCAGGTCCACCTTGCACACGTCGGAAGAAACCAGCTTGTCGTTGGAGGGATCGTCAGGAAGCATACATCCAACGTAAAGCACACCCTTTGCCTCGGTCATGCAGTAAGGCTCTCTGCCCACGTCGATGGTAGAGGTCACCTTTGCAGAGCCGAGATCCACAACGGAAATGCTATTGGAGAAACGGTTTGCAACATATGCGGTCTTGTCCTTGATGTACAGGTCCGCGGGGGTGTGACCCACGGCAATCTTGCTCTTTACGTTCAGATCACCGTCAAGAACAAAGAGTTGTCCTCCAAGCTCACCTGCAAGAGCATATACTTCCGAATCGGTAGCAACGACCTTGTTAACGGTTGCGCTGAACAGTGCGGTCTTTTCAACCTCGCCCTTTGCATTCAGCTTGTAAACAGCAAAGTTGGTAGCATCGGAAACATACACGGTTCCCTTTTCGGTCACGCTCACCGAAGAGGGGGAGAAGTAAACAGTTCCCTCTTTCTTGGAAAGAAGAGTGTTTACAGAGATCACGCCATCGGTATCGGGAATCTCAGTGCTGGTACTGCCACTGCTTCCTCCACCTCCGCCGGAGCTTCCTCCGCTTTGAGAACCGTCTTCTGAAGAAGGGGATCCGCTGACGGCACCGTCGTCGGTAGTCTTTTTCTTCTTAGAACATCCCGACAGTGCAAGACAGCCCACTACCACCGCCAAAATCGCAATGATGGCGATAGCAGCAGTAAGAACCCGTTTCTTTGAAACGATCATCTGTTCTGATTGCTTTTCGTTCATGTGTTTTCTCCTTTCGGTTTTGTATAAATGTCAATACGAATGCTTTGAATCCACATTCAAAACATTTGCAAACAAAAATGTGACGACCACGAGCACAAGTCCCGTAATCAAAAGGACTCTGGCGTATTTCCTGGTCTTTTCTCTCCTGAAGAGGTGCAGACACAGCATATAGTTTAACCAAGTTACCAGAGACCACGCCTCCTTGATATCCCAAGCCCAGAAATCTCCCCAGACCTGATCTGCCCAGATGGAACCGAGGAACAGTCCGCAGGTCATAAAGGGAAAGAGCATTCTGACACAGCAGTAGCATACTTTATCGTGGTTTTCCTTTTTAAAAAGTGCCACCAAGGCAATAAGGAACGCCACCGCCGCCAGCACGTAAGAAAGCATATAGCAGAATACGTGGGGAATAAAGAAGGGTGATTGAAGTGCAGGGGGGAAGGTCCAGACGTCTGCAATATCCATAAAGCAGGGTCCGGTCATCACGATCGCCGCGGCGATCAGGAAAAAGGGCTTGTAGCCCCTGCAGCCGTAGGCTCTGTCCACCAAAAAGTAGATGGGGAAGAAGCAGGCTCCAAGGAAGATCAACACCTGGTACATGGAAACGAAGGGGGCGTAGCCCACGCCGTTTTCAATCAGATTGACAACGTAGTTGTAAACGATCACCCCTACGTTTACGATTACCGCAGCACCGTGAAGGATCAGGGCCGGCAGGCGCAAGCCCTTCTTTTTGGAAAAGGACAAGGCAAACGCGGCGTAGTAAAGTCCTGCACAAAGGATCAGGATCAAGCGCATTACAATTTCAGGCATCGTTCTTCACCCGCCTTCCCTTGCTTTTTTCGATCTTCTCTTCTCCGCCGCTCCTTTTTGAAAAGAGCCGCTTGAAGGAAAAGCCGCCACTGAAGCACATCACGAAGGTGCCGATCATCAGCACCACTGCGCCGACGATCACCACGTATTCACCGGGGTTATCCTTCACCAAGAAGGTGGCGGTATTTCCATCCTCCGAAACATTCATCAAATAGAATTTCAAGCCATCGATACGTACGGGGTTGTTGACCGTGACGGTCAGCGTTTTTACCTCTTGTCTTGAGGTGCGATCAACCAGCGTTAAGACTGCCTCGTAGTGCTTGGGTTGTCCGCTTTCATAATATTCGGTCTTCAGACTCTTTAAGCCCACCGACCGGGTCAGCTCGACGCGTTGCTTTACCGCACCGTCCTCTATAAATTCGACCGAGGGGGCAAGAGAGCCTCCTTGATCCAGTTTTGTCAGATCTCCATAGCATTTCATGCTCATCAGATTGGTCAGCACGAATCCTACGATCAGCACCACCAGTCCGCAGTGAAGAACGTAAAATCCGATCTTATAAAGAAGTTTTCCGCCTACCGCAGAAAGGCAGATGCAAAGCACCGTCAGCGCCCCCATTGCGATAAGCAAGGTCAGCACCATCGGATTGCCCCAGACCGAATCGGCAGGAACGGTGCCCGAAAAGCCCAGATACAGCGTTAAGAGCAAAGCCGCCGCCGTGATCACGCCCATAATGGCACAGCTGACCAGATAAAAAGTTTTGTCAAACCCTTTCACGAATACCTCCTTCTCTTTCAAATATATGGAGTTTACAAAAGTGCATAAAACTCCATATGTATTATATCATAGTTTCTTCAAAAAGGAAAGGGGTATTTCTATTTTTTTATTGACTTTTTCTACTTTCTTTGATATACTTGAAGCGGTGAGGTGATCTTATGGAATTTACCAGAATCAAAGCGCTTTGGCGGGAAAACAAAGGCTTCCACTTGGTGCGGCAAAGCACGGGAGACGAATATATTTTCATCCATCTGCTCTCCCCCGTACGGGTGATGCTGGGCGGCGAATGGACGGAGGCAAGAGAAGGCGCCTGCATTCTCTACGATAAGAACGCTTATCAGGAGCTTATCGCGGAGGAGCGCCCCCTTTTGCACGATTATTTTCATTTAACGGGCAACATTTCCGAGCTGATGGAGCGTCTCGGGCTATCCTTTTCCACCATTTACTATCCGCAAAACACTGAAGCCGTTACCGCCATCATCCAGCAAATCGAGCAAGAGTGCTTGAAAAAAACCGAGTATTTCGAGGAAATGTGCAAGGCAAAGCTCCAGGAATTGCTGGTTTCTCTTGCCCGCTCGGCAAAATGCGGTGCATCTGTCTGCACGGTGGACAGCACCACCTATCACCGCTTCATCAAGCTGAGAAACGATATTCATAGCCTCTTTGACCGCAATCTGTCGGTGGAGGATATGGCGCAAATGGTCAGCCTCAGCCCTTCCCGATTCTATAGTCTCTACAAGAGCATTTTCGGCATCTCCCCCAAAAAGGACTTTTTGAATATCCGCATTGAGCACGCCAAGACCATCCTTCAACAGAAGAAATATTCGGTATCCCAGGTGGCAAGCATTGCGGGATACAACAACCAGTATCACTTCATCAGACAGTTCAAAGAGGTGGTTGGCGTTACCCCGGGCAAATTCCTGCGCATCCATCGCGGCGACGGAGAAAACAAGGAAAACAAGAGCAAAAAAGCAAAGTGAACGATCGTTCACTTTGCTTTTTTAATTGAAAATTGATCTTTATTACTTCAAGAAGCCACTGACGATCTGCTCCTCGGCTTCCTTTTCGGAAAGACCCAGCGTCATAAACTTGATGAGCTGCTCGCCTGCGATCTTGCCGATCACCGCCTCGTGTACCAGCGCCGCCTCCACGTTGTTGGCGTTGATGCGGGGGATGGCAGAAACGGTGGCGTCGTCCATCACGATGGCGTCGCACTCGGTGTGACCTGCACATTTGCTGTTGCCGTTGATGAGCGAATCGAAGATCTGATGGGACTGATCCTTGGCAACCGAGCGGGAAACGACGTGGGCAGAGGAGCCCTCGCCGTTGAGATCCACCTGAAATTCGGTTCTGGCATACTGCTTGCCGTGGGTCATGATCTTTTCGGAGACCACCACCGAAGCACCCGCTTCAAGGGTTGCTTTGGTAATGCGGTCGGTGGAGTCCACGCCCTTGATCTGGGTGGTGTTCATTTCAAGGTAGGCGTTTTCGCCAAGATAGAGGATGGTCTGGGGATTCATGATCTTTTCGCCCGTCCCCTCCCCGTCGCCGTAGTGCTTTTCAACGTAGGTCACCTTGGCGTTCTTTTCAAGGTAGAAGGTATGGATGCCGTCGTGCTTGGAGGCGCAGGCACCGCTGTTGTGGATGCCGCAGCCTGCGATGATCACCACCTCCGCATCCTGCCCGATATGGAAATCGTTGTAGACCACCTCTTCAAGACCGCTCTTGCTGATGATCACGGGAATGTGGATGCTCTGCTTGGTGGTGCCGGGCTTGACGTAAATATCAATACCGGGCTTGTCGGTCTTCGTTACAATGGTCACATTGGCGTTTTCCGAGCGGCTCTCGGTTTGACCGTTTTTGCGGATGTTGTACGCTCCCTCGGGAATGCCGTGCAGATCGGCAATTTCCTTAAGCAGGTTCTTTTCAATCTGATCAATCATATTTATTCTTTGCTTTCGCCCTGCGAAAGCATCCTTTCTCTCGGAATTGGGCAGGTTTTGCAGCGCAAAACCGCCGCCCTTGGGGTGGCGATTGCCACAAAACGCATTTAAAAGAGTCCTCTTTCAGAGCTCACACCTTGCCCTTTAATGCGTCGCACATAGAATCGTGCTTGAAGAGATACGGAAGGATCTCGTCCTTTGTTCCCTGCCGCTCCACTTGTCCTGCCGAGATCACCACGATCTTATCGGCAATGTTCATGATCCGCTCCTGGTGGGAGATGATCACGATGGAGCCGTTGACGCTGTCGCGCATATTTTCAAAAACCTTGATCAGGCTCCCAAAGCTCCACAGGTCAATGCCCGCCTCAGGCTCGTCAAAAACAGCAAGAGGGGTCTTTCTTGCAAGGACGGTTGCGATCTCAATGCGCTTTAACTCACCGCCGGACAGGCTGTTGTTGATCTCGCGGTCAAGATAGTCTCTTGCGCAAAGTCCCACGTTTGAAAGACACTCGCAAGCCTCCGAAACGCTCAGATCCTTGCCTGCGGCGATCTTCAAAATATCCGAAACGGTGATGCCCTTGAAGCGCACTGGCGTCTGGAAGGCGTAGCTCACCCCAAGACGGGCACGCTCGGTCACGCCGAGGTCGGTGATGTCCTGTCCGTTAAAGTAGATCTTGCCGCTATCGGGGGTATAAATACCCGAAATGATCTTGGCAAGAGTGGATTTACCGCCGCCGTTGGGTCCGGTGATCACGGTAAAAGGGCTATCTATGGTAAAGGAAACGTCCTTTAAAATTTGTTTTCTTCCCTGCTCGGTCTCCACCGAGAAAGAGATGCGGTCCAGTGACAGCATAGTTCCTCCGTTGGGGCTTTCCCCGATGTATAAATTCGTTCTTCTGCCATTGTACCACATTTTTCGCATATAGTCAAACCCTTTCGGGAAATTTCTTTATAGTTTTTGAAAAGATGTTCAAGTTGTAAAAATTCAGAATGCCATTTACTTTCAGCTTTAGCTATGGTACAATAAACCGCAAGGTATAAAACAATTTTATTTTAGGAGGATATACGATGATCACAGATACATTTGAAAATTTGACCGAAGAAATAATTAAAGTCAGACGGAATGAAAATGCAGTTAAGGTAGATGCTTGTATTTTGACTTTTTCGCATATCATTCTGAAATATGTTCTGGATAATTTTGAGTGCACCAAAATCGGAAATCTGTATTCCAGCAACGGTGCAAATCCTGTTTACGGCTTTACTTATGAGAATAAATACTTTGCAGTATATATGTCCTACGTAGGAGCACCCGCCTGTGTTGCCGATATCGAGGATACGTTGTCTATAATAAACACAGATAAGTATGTGGTGTTTGGCGGTTCGGGTTGTCTGAACAAGGAAATTGCCAGAGGTAAGGTTATAGTGCCAACTGCAGCTTACAGAGACGAGGGAACCTCTTACCATTATGCACCGGCTTCTGATTATATTGAAGTCAAAAACGCGGATACGGTTGCGAAATTTATGGAAAGTGTTGGGCTACCTTATGTAAAAGGTAAAACTTGGACTACTGATGCTGTGCATCGAGAAACCAGAGCAAACTTTGAAAAGCGAAAAGCTGACGGGTGTATTTCAGTTGAGATGAAATGTGCGGCAATTCAAGCTATGTGTGATTTCAGAGGACTGAATGCCTACTTTTTCTTTACTTGCGGCGACTTGTTGGACTCACCCCAGTGGGATGCAAGAATGAAGAAGACTCAAATTAAGAGCACACAACACGATTCGGGTCATTTTGATATTGCTTTAGAACTCGCTCGGTATATTGTGGAATAAGATATCTAAGTATTGGTTGATTTGAGGTGTTCTAAATGACGGTTGATGAATTTATCGTTTGGCGGGATGTTAAAATCAAAGATGATGATCACAAACGAATTGTTCGGATGTTTTACCCTTACTTACAAAGTGTTTCAGGCGATAAATACTTACTGCCTTCAATACTTGGCAAGCTTTTGGGCATAGATTTAGCAGATGCTTTTGTGACAACAGGTTGCTTTAACGGTGTGAATGACGATACGCCTGCACCTTATGGCGACGTGGACTTTTATGTTAAACTCAGCAACGGCATCAAAGTGTTTGTATTTGGCAAAAGACCGATGGATTCTGTAACACTCAAAGAGAATGAGTTTGTTATTCTTGTAAATTCTGATACGATTACGGATCATGTTGTCAGAAAAGAGAACCACATTATTGTTTTTTGAAATAATAAGAAAAAGGAGACTTTTATATGAAAAAATGGGTAGTAGAAGATTGGGGTTTTGAACTGACTGCGATTGAAGGAAAAGCCGGTCATTGCAGATTGGGTTTAGAAAAGGGAGATAAGTTTACTTTTTCCTACGAATGTCCTCAAGGAATGTGCCCCAGAGTCATGGCGCAGGTTTATACATGGTGTGAAGTGATTCGATGTGGGGGCGATTTTACACATAGAGGAATGAAAGATAAATACGAAATGTATATGGCTTGTCCGTGTACGAGCATTCATTTTTGCTTGAAAGCGTTTCCAATCAACAGAGATGAAAATGGAAAAGCATTGCCGAACAATCCGAGGCCAGAAGACTAATTTCAAAGCATTGAATGCATTTTTCGTATTTTAAAGAATAGATGCAAAACATCCCGTGCGCTGAAAGCGCACGGGATGTTTATAGTTTACACCTTATCAAACGCGGGGTTGTAGTAGTAAAAGTTCTTTTTGTCAGTCAGCGCGTCCTTGGCGATGCCCAGGCTTTCGGCAAAGCGCTGATAGTGGTTGATCTCCCGCTGACGTAAGAACTTTATAGGGTCTTTCACATCGGGATCGTCCACAAGGCGCAGGATGTTGTCGTAGGTGACACGCGCCTTCTGCTCTGCCGCAAGGTCTTCGTGCAGGTCTGCCAGCACGTCACCCGTGGAGGCGATGGTGGAGGTGCTGAAGGGCATTCCCGATGCCGCCTGAGGATAGATTCCTGCGGTGTGATCCACGAAGTAGGCGTCGATGCCCGAGTTTTTCACCTGCTCCTCGCTCATCCCCTTGGTGAGCTGATGCAGGATCGCCGATACGATCTCCACGTGGGCAAGCTCCTCGGTGCCCACGTCGGTTAAAATCCCCACGATCTTTCTGTCGGGCATAGAAAAGCGCTGGGAAAGATAGCGGGACGCCGCACCCAGCTCGCCGTGGGGTCCGCCGAGCTGACTAATAATGATCTTTGCAAGGCGGGGATTGGGGTTTTTGATCTTTACGGGGTATTGCAGTTTCTTTTCATATATCCACATATGATGCTCTTTCTTCCTTTCATTTTGATGGTTTGCTCACGCAGTCTGCGTCAAGCACGCCTTGCCCGTCACGGAGCAAGCTCCCAGGGCCACGGAGTGGCGATCCAGTCCCAATAATCGGCATTTCCGCCCCCGCCCGCCGTGATGGGACCGAACTGCTCCTCGTATTTCCCTTTTACGCTCTCGTGCTCTGCCTTCAGGTCTTTATAATAGGAGAGCGCCTCTCTGCAGCCCGGGTGGGTATCCAGATACTGCCCCAGATCCACCATTGCAAATTCAAGGCTCTGCAGACGCTTTAACAGTTGTTCTTTCTGATTCATTTTTCAGTCCTTCGTCCTTTCTTCCTTCTTCAAATGCGGAACTTCCCGTGGAAGGGCAGATAGAGGTCGGCAAAGAGGGTACCGTGCTCCAGCGCCTGTTCGGGGGAATACAGATTGCCGTATCCTTCGTTGGGGGTAAAGACCATGGCAAGGGGAAAGTCACGGTAGCTTCCCGCGCTGACACAGCCCCAAGAGCCCGTGGAACCGTCCTTTATCTGCTGATCGTAGCCGTCTGCACCAACGATGGCGGCACGCGCCAAGCCGTCAGCCTGCCCGCTCTTCTTGCAGGGAGGGGGCGCGCCGCAGCCGCCGCTCTGCCTGCGATACTGTTTCATCATCGTGTTCTTCCTTTCTTTTTCGGATCGTCGATCCGTTTTGAGAGGCAAGAGGGCAAGGGCTGCCAACACCTCTCAAAAACAGTATATGCACCATTCCCCGCCCCGTCCCAGAGGAGACCTCCTTTATCCCGTATCCCTTAGCCCCTTTCCTCTTCTTTGAGCTTTCCAAAACCTCTTCTTTGTTCCCAACGTAAATTCTCAAAGTAAATGCAACAGT
>JAGBIB010000140.1 GCA_017935195.1 Clostridia bacterium | reverse complement strand
CAACTGCGATCCCGACGATGCAGACTATGTAATTCCCGGTAACGATGACGCAATCCGCGCCATCAAGCTGATCTCCTCTTCTCTTGCAGACGCAGTTTTGGAAGGCAAGCAGGGCGAGCAGACCGAGGCACCCGCAACCGAAGAGACCGCTGAGGCTCCCGCTGAGGCATAAGATCAAGGAGGAAGAAAAAATGGCACAGATCACCGCAAAGGACGTAGCTGCGCTGCGCGCAAAGACCGGACTTGGTATGATGGACTGCAAGAAGGCACTCGTAGAGGCTGACGGCGACGTTGAGGCCGCTGTAAAGATCCTCCGTGAGAAGGGCCTGGCTACCGCTGCCAAGAAGGAAGGCAGAATTGCCGCTGAGGGTGTTGTTGACATTCTGAAGGATGGCGACAAGACCGCAATGATCGAAGTAAACTCCGAGACCGACTTCGTTGCAAAGAACGATACCTTCAAGGAGTTCGTTAAGGGTCTGCTGAAGACCATCATCGAGACCAACCCCGCAACCGTTGAAGAGCTGATGACCAAGACCTTCTCCGGCTCCAACCAGGACGTTCAGGCAACCCTGACTGAGAAGATCGCAATGATCGGTGAGAAGCTGAGCATCCGCCGTTTCACTGTTGTTGAAGGCACCACCACCACCTATATCCACGGTATGGGTCAGACCGGCGTTATCGTAAAGTTTGACGCTGACGAGGCTGCAAAGAACCACTCTGAGTTTGCAGACGTTGTAAAGAACGTTGCTCTGCAGATCGCAGCAGGTAACCCTCCCACCTACGTTGCAAAGGAAAACGTTCCCGAGAGCGCAGTGGAAGAGGAGCTGGCTATTCAGGTTGCAGCGGCAAAGAACGATCCCAAGCTTGCAAACAAGCCCGAAGAGGTTCTCAAGAAGATCGTTGCAGGTAAGATGGGCAAGAACTTCTTCGAGAAGGTATGCCTTGTTGAGCAGCCCTACGTGAAGGACGACTCCATGAGCGTTGGTAAGTACCTTGAGACCGAAGCCAAGAGACTGGGCGGCAGCATCAAGGTTGACTCCTTCGTGATCTTCGAGAAGGGTGAAGGCATCCAGAAGAGAGAAGAGAACTTCGCTGAAGAGATCGCAAAGCTCACCGGCAAATAATTCAAATGAAATTGAGGGATTCCGAAAGGAGTCCCTCTTTTTTGTGTTGCGCGTTGGTTGAGTTGTATTGACAACGGAAGGATATCGTGTTATACTGATAAAAATGCTTTGGAGGATCAAATGGGCAGAGCTTCGACCAAGGAAAACAAAAACGTATATCAGCTTGCACGGGAGGAGCTGGAGTTATCACGAGAAAAGGCAAGCGAGCTGCTTGAAAGCGTTCCTGCGGACAGAATAGAAAAGATCGAAAACGAAAAAACCATCGCACACCCCGAGGAGATCTTGGCGATGGCGGAAAAATATAAGCGTCCCTCGCTTTGCAATCATTACTGCTCTTCCGATTGTCCCATCGGGCAGAAGTACGTGCCCAAGGTGGAGATCAAGGAGCTATCCTCGATCGTTCTGGAAATGCTGGCATCGTTAAACTCGGTGAATAAAGAAAAGGACCGACTGATCGAGATCACGGCAGACGGCAAAATAGACGTGGGCGAAATTGACGATTTCATTTACATTCAAGAGGAGCTGGAGCGCATCTCCATCACGGTGGAAACTCTGCAGCTCTGGACGGAGAAAATGCTTGCAAACGGGCTCATTGATATAGAAGCATACGAAAAACGAAAGAAAAAATAACAAACAAAGGGATCAATGGCGGAGAACTTGATCCCTTTTATTCTTCTATTTTTCTTTTTTATGAAAATAGAAGAGGCTATTACGGTGATCTTATGATTTACTTTTCCTTTAAAGCAGTGTATACTGTAGTCAGAAAGAAGAGTATGGAGGAATATTGTTACAAATCTTTTCAGGACGAGGGGGGTAATGCGATGCTATTTTTGTGGATATTGGTATTGGTAGTTGTGATCGTGCTTTTGAACTATCTTTATTTGATTTTGAAACGACTCCATTTTTTAAGAAAACTTACCAAAAAAGCCAAAGCGCATCACGGCAGTGTGGGGTATTATCGCAATCCGATGTTTTCTGTTTTTAGGCATGACGGCAAGGCGGATCTTTTTTTGGAGATGCCCGAAAAAACGATAGATATTGCCGTGATCACCACCCCTCTTCGCAGAGTGCGCTACCATTTTGATATGAATGGCAAACGGCTTGAATTGATCGTGGAAAGAAGGGCTTCTTACGTGGTAAACCCCAGACGTCCGTCGCCCGGAGCGGTAGTGGATCGGGTATATACCATCAAAAAATACAAGATGGCATTTGACGCTTCCGGTCAAAAGCATCAAAAATACGTGGTTTTAAATCCTGCGCCCATCTCTGTAAGCAAAGCAGAAGACGCCACCTTTGCGTTGCTTTACAACAATGATCCCTTGCTTCCCGACGTGAGAGTTTGCGGTTCAAAATGGCTTTTGGGAAATATTTTTGAAGAAGGATAAACCGAAAAAATATGCGGAGGTACATTTTTATGAAACAACTATCTAAAGACTTAAAATCCTTTTCAAGGAAGGCTTTTTTAAAACAGATCCTTCCCCTTGTTTTGGTTGAGATCGTGGTATGCCTGCTGCTTTCCTTTTTCGGGGATAGCGTCTTCCCGCCCGATCGCTTCGGCAGCGGCTTTCCAATCCTTTATAAGAGCATTGCGCTGGTGCTGCCTCTGTTTATTCTTATAAAACCGCGCAGGCTTTTTGACCGCACCTTTTTTGGAAGAGTGGAGCGGGTGGACGTGAAGACGGTCAGTGACTTCGAGCGCAGATTCGAGCCCTCCTTGGAGGGGCACTACTATCGAAACGAAATCACTCTGTGGATCAAAACCGACGAGGGCAAAAGGGTGCGCAAGAAGGTGTATAGCGAAAGGGCAAAAAAGGCGGAGTATCTTGAGCAATACAAGGTGGGGGACAGGGTTTTCCATCTTTACGGCTCGCCCGTGGTGGTGCGCCTTCCCGAAATCGAGGCGGAGGGGCTGGACTGCCCCGTGTGCGGCGGGAAAAACCGATCGTTTGACGGTGTATGCACTTGCTGCGGACATACTCTGATCGGCACCATGGAAAAGCTTTCATAAGATCAAACTTAACGGATAGTTGATTGCTTTTTTGAAAGATCTGTGATATACTGAAAAAAACTTTTAAGGAGTGATCTGATGAAAAAAACTTTTATTAAGCTGTGCGCCCTGCTTTTGGTGCTTTCCTTTGCACTTGCTTGCTCGTCCTGCGGGATCGCACGGGTGGGCATGGACTTGCTTCAGGATAGGCTTAATGAAATGGAGCAGGAGCAAAACGCCATCAGCGAAGAGGAATTTTTGTCCTATTTTACCATCGTGGAGCTTGATAGCGAGAATATAGAGGAATATATGACCTATGTTGACGATGTGTACGATGAAGACGGCTCGACCCTGACTTCCTACAGCTTGAAGGAGGGCTGGTGGCCCTGCATTGAGGACGAGGACGGAAGAGGCGTGACGGGCACGGTGCACTATTGCTTGAAGACGTATTTTTTTGAAAATCAGTGGACCGAAGAGTGCTCCAAAGAAATAGATCTCAGAGGAAACAGTTATATAGAGCACTCTGTTTTTGACTATTTTTCGGTGGACGGAGATATTCCCGGCAACAAGCATGAGGTGCTGTCTGTTTCCTTTGAAGGCGTACAGGGACGCATTTTCAAGGCGGAGATTCCCGAGGGAAAATGGATCCGTGATTCCATGTATCCGTACCTTATGGTGAAACGCTCCGATGGGGAAGGATACCATCATGTTTCCGATTATTCGGAGGATTCTCTCAATCGGAATCTGGCAATGCTGCTGCGGCAGATCCTTGACGGCGTACCTGCAGAAGAATAATGAAAAAAGCAAACGCGATTTCAAAAGAATGCGTTTGCTTTTTTGTTGTCTGTCTACAGAAATTGAAAGATCAGCATGATGGCACCGAAGGCTACCATTACACCGCCCACCACGCGGTTGAGTGTCTTTGCCGAGGCTTTGTTAGCCAAAAGAGCTGAAACACGGGCAAAGAGCAGGGTGCTGAGCATACACACCGCCAAACAAAAGAAGTCGGGGGCTCCGCCGATAGCAAAATGCCCTCCTGCACCCACAAGAGCTGTGAAGGTCATGATAAAGACGCTGGTACCCACTGCAGTTTTTAATTCGTATCCCAGTATACTGGTGAGCAGCAGGAGCATCATCATACCGCCGCCTGCCCCCATAAAGCCGCAGATCGAGCCGATAACCGCACCGCAGACGATAGAAAGGAGTACCTTTCTTTTGGTGCTGTCCTTTGAAAGGGAGGTCTTTTCAGACATTACGGGCTTTATTAAAAACTTTACGCCCACCATCAGCGTGCCGAACACAGACATGCCTCCAAGGGTGCTGTGGGGCACGAAGCCTGAGATCCAGCTGAAAAGCAGGGTGAAGGCCAAAACGGAAATCAGCATGACGTAGCTGTTTTTGATATCGATTTTTTTGTTTTTTCCGTAGGTATAGGCGGAAACGGCGCTTGCCAGCACATCGGAGGCAAGGGCAATACCAATGGCGCTATAGGCATCCATATGAAGGAAGGTGACCAGCATAGGGGTAATAACGGCAGAGGCACTCATTCCTGCGATTCCCGTGCCTACACCTGCACCAAGACCTGCCAAAAGACAAATAAAAAAGGGAAACATTGCGTACTCCTTTCGAATTATTTGAAGCGCACCAGGGTGCTTAGGCACTCTTCAAGGGCAAGGACCAGAGCGTCCACGTCCTCTTTGGTGTTTTCAGTTGAGAAGCTGATGCGCAGGGTGCTGTCCGCCTGCTTTTCGGTAAGTCCAAAGGCAGAAAGGACGGAGTTTTTGTGTCCGCCGCCGTTAGAGGAGCAGGCAGAGCCGTTTGACACGCAAATACCCTTTGCCGACAGGGCGTGAAGCGCTGTTTCGCTCTTGATCTGAGGCAGGGTGATGGAAAGCACGTGGGGGGCGGGATTTTCGGGCAGGTTGGGGGTGATCTCTTCGGGGAGCTTTTCAAGAAGATACGCCCGCAGATTTCTCATTTTTTCAATATTTTCCTGCATTTTAGGCAGGTTTTCTGCAATGGCACCGCCAAATCCTGCAATTCCTACGGTGTTCTCGGTGCCTGAGCGCATCCCGTTTTCCTGACCGCCTCCGCAAATAAGGGGCAGAAGGGCTCTTCGTTTTAAGACTTCTTTATGGACGATCAGTGCGCCGCACCCCTTGGGCCCGTGGATCTTGTGGGCGCTGACGGTCATCAGATCTGCGCCAATCGTCGCGGGATTTAAGGGGATCTTTGAAAAAGCCTGCACCGCATCGGTGTGACAGATGACCTTGGGATTGATCCTTTTTGCCGCCCCGAAAAGATTTTTTACGGGGTAGATGGCGCCGGTCTCGTTGTTTACCGACATCACCGAAACAAGGATGGTCTGCTCGTCCATGGCGTCAAGGAACTCGTTTAGATCGATCCTTCCGCCCTTGGTGGACAGGCGAACCACTGTAAATCCCTCCTCCGCTAACCTTCTTGCAGGCTCGTCGATGCAGGGATGTTCGCTGTCCGTAATGATGATCTTGGGGTTTTTATATTTCTTTGCCCTTGCCACCCCGAAGAGGGCGAGGTTGTTTGCCTCCGTTCCCCCCGATGTGAAGAAGATCTCGTACTGCTCCTTGCGGGCGTTTAACGCCTTATATAGCAGGGCACGGCTTTCTTCCTTCAGCGCCTTTGCCTTTAGCCCCTCGGTATGAAGGGAGGAGGGATTGCCGAAGGAGGCGATCGCCTCTGCCATCTTTTCTTTTGCGCCCTGACAAAGCGGTGTGGTGGCGCCGTTATCTAAATAGATCATATTCTGCCTTTCAAGAAGAAATTGCCCCGTGCGGGGCAACTTCATCGGTCATTTTTCGCTTTTTTCAATGAATTCAAAGTTGTCGATTACCTTCTCGGCATCCTCAAGCTGGGTCTTGAATTGGTCGACGGAAGCGGTGTAGGTGAAGAAATAGAGATACCCGTCCTTCACCACGAAATATTGACGGAAGCTGTAGGTTGCCGTTTCGTCATCCTCTTCACCCTCAACGTCGGACCCTTGGGTAAACAGTCCGCCCGAGCCGTGCGCCTTGTGGTCGGAAAGGGTAGCGCAGAAGTCCACGTAACTGAACTTGATGTCCTGATCGGTGGTCAGAGTCTGCAGGAAGGCATCCTTCATGGAAACCAGATCCTCTTTTTTGATCTCGGTATAGGAAAGAGGCTGATCCTCTCCCTCGTCCTCCTCTTCCTCACCCGTTACGGTGTGGAGCTTGAATTCGGGCAGGACCTCGCTCATCTGATAAAGAGTGGCCAGCACGTATTGCTCCATTGCTGACAGTTCACCCTTTCCCCAATCGATATCGGGGGCAACGGTGGAGGCATAGTCCTTTACGTAGTCGGCAAGATTGCCTTCCAATTTCTGCTCATTTAATGAAATGTTTGAGATGATGGTGGAGGAGGGCACACGGATGCAGATCTGACCTAAAGTATTATCGAAGATCCATTCGTCGGGGCAGTATAACAGATATCTGTCGGAGGAAAGGCTTTTTGCCGCAGCGTTTTCCACTCTCTTGAAGCCCTTGGGGGCACTGAAGGTGTCGGGAGTGAAGGAAATCGTTTCAAGCACGCTACGAAGGAGCTGTTCGTCTGCCTTGCCCGGCTCGTAGGTGTAGGTGAAGAGATAGAAGGCGGTGGTGTCCTTGTAAAAAAGATACTGGGTGTATCCGCAGGCAACGCCTGCCACCGTCAACTCGTAGTCCACCCGTAAAGCGTTCTGCTCAGCCACGGTCAGATCGGCAGTCTTCTTTTCTTCAAAGTCACCGTAAAGAGCGGTGAGCTGCTTTTTTAGTTCCTTGTAATTTTCTTCAAGACCGTTTTGATAATAGTAGTCGCTGTGGCGGGTTTGCACCGAGAAGGAGTCCTTTTCTCCCACCGCCGCCAGCATATTGGAGGAGATGGTCACCTCGTACCCCTCGGGTACGGCAAAGGCAAAGTCCTTCACGCCGTTGACGTATTCTTCGGTGTCAAGGGGGTGATACATTCCGCTGGGCGCAGGCGTGCCGCAGGCGGCAAAGAGGGTGGAAAGAAGGAGCAGCACTGCAAGCACTGCAAGCGTTTTTGCTTTGTTCATCGATTTCGTCATCCTTTCAGATCACAGATCATTTGTTTGTAGGGCAGGGTGGTAAAGCCCTTTTTTTCATACAGCGCCACGGCGCGGGGGTTGGTGTCCTCCACCTCCAGCCGATAGCGGTTTGCGGGGAAGCGTTCCTTGACGTAATCCATAAATCTGCCGCCGATGCCCAAAGAGCGATACTCTTCAAGGATGTACAGGTCTTCAAACCAGCACTCCATTCCGCCCACCTCGCTGCCGTAGCGGAAGGAGATCTGCCCCACGCCCACGCTCTTCCCCTCCATTTCCAAAAGGAAGACCTTGAAAAAGGGGCCGTCCTTTAAAGCCTCGGCGAAATTGCGCAGGTGGTACTCCTCGGGCAGGGGAGCGATTACCGCATCGGTATTATAAAAGGAGCGGATCAACTCCATATAAACTTGCTCGTCCTCTTTTTTGACGGGACGGATGAAAAGGTCCTTCATAGATCTGTCCTTTCTCCAAAGACCACGCCCCCCTCGCTTCCCGAAAGACGGCAAAGACAGATCTCGTCGTCAAGCGGCTTGTCGCTTTTTACGGCGACCTCGATGAAATGGGGGGTGTGTCCGTAGGCAACGCCCTTTTTGTATTGCTCGAAAAGGACGGGGTAGCTTTGCCCCTCCTCTTTTTTCAAAAGCCCGTCGCGGATGTCCTCGCAGTGGGCAATGAGCCTTGCCGAGCGGGACTTCTTGGTCTGCTCGTCCACCTGCAGGGGCATGGACGCCGCCTCGGTGTCGGGACGGGGGGAATAGGCAAAGACGTGGGTGTGCAAAAGGGGAAGGGTCTTTAAAAAGGCGCGGGTCCTTTCAAATTCCTCCTCGGTCTCGCCGGGGAAGCCCACGATCACGTCGGCGGTAAAGCGGACGGCGGGCATCCTTTGCTGAAGATAGCCCAAATTCCTTGTCAAGATCTCGGTATTGTAGCGGCGGCGCATCCTGCGGAGGGTGTCGTCACAGCAGCTTTGCAGAGAAAGATGGAAGTGGGGTGCTACCTTTGAAAGGCGGGCGATGCGGTCGGTAAAGGCGGGGCGCAGGTAAGAGGGGTCGATGGAGGAAAGCCTGATGCGGCAAAGCCCCTCGATCTCCTCCATTTTTTCAAGCAACAGGGCAAGATCGGCGTGCTCTAAATCCTCACCGTAGGCGGAGACCTCAATGCCCGTTAAAACGATCTCCTTGTAGCCTGCTTTAACAAGCCTTCTTGCTTCCTCAAGGCAGTCTTCAAGGGGTCTTGATACGATTTTTCCCCTTGCCCTCGGGATGATGCAGTAGGCGCATTTGCTCTCACATCCGTCCTCGATCTTCATATAGGCGCGGGTACGCTCCGATCCGCTGACGCAAAGGCTCTCGTACTCTCTCTCTTCAAGGTCAAGGATCTCTTTTCCCTCGGTCTTTATCCCCGTGTCTTTGTAGCGCAGGATATGGGCAATCAGCGCCTTTTTGTCTCTGTTTCCGTTGACAAAGTGTACGCCCTTGATGGCAAGAAAGCGTTCGGGATCGATCTGGGAGGCGCATCCGGTGACCAGGATATACGCTCCGGGGTTTTCCCTGATGGCACGGCGTACCGTCTGACGTGCCTTGCGGTCACTTTCGGCCGTTACGGTGCAGGTGTTGATAATGCACACGTCTGCCTGCTTGTCTGCCTCTTCAAAGCCCTCTTTTTCAAGAGCCTCCAAAAGAGCACGGCTTTCGTACTGGTTGACCTTGCAGCCCAGCGTGTAAAAAGCGATCCTCATCCTTCTTGTCCTTTCTTTTTTGGGGGAATTGCATACATAATTATTATATCACGCTTTTCTTCTTTTGTAAAGGAAAACTTTTCTCTCTTTGAAAAAGGGCGGGGTAAATGCCGTATAGCCTCATTTTTGCGGTATAGGGAGTTGACAAAAGGGAGGAAGTGCGGTATAATAGGTACGATCAATACATTTGGCTAACAGCCGGGAAAGGACGTTTTATGAAACGATTTTTCAGTTTTCTTTTGGCGTTCATGATGGTATTCTCCATCGTTCTGCCGGTGATCCCCGAGCTGTCTCTGCCCGCCTCTGCGGACGAGACTGACCCCAGCGATCCCGACAACCTCGCCTATAAGAAGCCCACCCGCTCCAACTCCACCACGGGTTCACCCGAAAACGTTGTGGACGGAAAGGATAACACCACGTGGACGGGACAGGATTTCCCCAAATACGTGGACGTGGACCTGATGGCAAACTATGACATCAGCAAGATCAAGGTCGTGATGCCCTCGGGTAAATGGGCGTACAAGATCTACGGATCTCTTGACGGCATCTCCTTTGATGAGATCGCTTCCTTTGATTACGACAACGCAACCAAGGGCGGCAACGTGCACGAGCTGAAGAACTGCACCTACCGCATCGTGCGTGTGAACGTGACCAACGCTCCGGGCGGCGACTGGGACAACTCCAAGATCTCCGAGATCCGTGTGTACGGTAAGAAGAGCACCAAGAAGGTGACCGAAACCAGAGAGAAGATGGAGTTCTCCTCCTACAGCGAATGGCTGAAGGAAAACCACGGTGTGACCTTGGAGGACAACTACACCGTGAAGGATACCTACACCTCCAAGGACACCACCGAGGCGGTATACGGCATCGTTGAAAGACTCCTTGGCGCAAAATACAAGGATTGGTTCACCTTCGAGCTGGCAAGCAGCCAGAACGGCAAGAACTTCTATGAGATCTCCATGAAGAACGGCAAGGTCCTCATCAAGGGTGACGAGGGCGTGAGCATTGCTACCGGCTTGAACTACTATCTGAAGTATTTCTGCAAGGTGCACGTTTCTCAGCAGACCGAGCAGGTGACCATGCCCGCATCCATTCCTCAGGTAACGACGAAGGTGCGCGTGGAATCTCCTTACGAGGTGCGCTACGCTTATAACTACTGCACACTGTCTTACACCATGCCCTTCTACGGCTTTGACGAGTGGCAGAGAGAGCTTGACTATCTGGCTTTGTCGGGCGTAAACGTGATCCTTGACACCACCGCTACCGAGGCGCTGTGGGTAATGTACCTTCAGCAGTTCGGCTACAATGCAGACGAAGCAAAGGACTTCGTTTGCGGCTACGCTTACAAGGCGTGGTGGCTGATGGGCAACCTTGAAAACTACGGTGGTTCGGTTTCGGACAGCTGGATCATGGATACTCTTGAGCTGGCTCGTCAGAATCAGAGATTTATGACCGTTTTAGGTATCCAGCCTTGTCTGCAGGGCTTTATGGGCACTCTGCCCACCACCTTCGAGAAGAAGGCTGCCAAGACCCTTGTGAACATGGGCTTTGACAACATCGCAGGCGGTCATATGGTCGCACAGGGCACCTGGTCGGGCTTTACCCGTCCTCCCCTTCTGAAGACCAACTACAACGGCTACAAGAAGCTGGCTGACACCTTCTACGATACGCAGAAGTATCTGTACGGCGACATCACCAACTACTATGCAGGCGACCTTGCCCACGAGGGCGGCGTCATCCCCAAGGATCAGTCCAGAAGCGAAATGGCTTCCGACATCCTTGGTCATATGAAGTCTAACGATGCTGACGCCGTTTGGATCATTCAGTGCTGGTGGGGCAACCCCGAAAAGGCAGTGCTGGACGGCTTCGGTGCCGACAACAGAGCAAACCACGTTCTGGTTCTTGACCTGAACGCTACCTGCGCTCCCAACTACGCCAACTCCTCCTCTTGGGGCGGCAAGGAATGGAACAGCACCGGCTGGGTATTCTGTATGCTGGACAACTTCGGCGGCAGACCCGGCGTACACGGTGAGCTTGAATATATGATGACCGAGATCATCAAGGCGCAGAAGGCAACCAAGCATATGAAGGGTATCGGTCTTGTTGCCGAGGGTACCCAGATGAACCCCGTATGTCAGGAGCTTCTTTGGGAGATGGCTTGGCATAGCGAAAAGTTTGATATCAACGCTTGGCTTGATCAGTACGTAGAGCGTCGCTACGGCGGTACCTCCGAAAACGTGCAGAAGGCTTGGGACATCCTGCTTGACACCGCTTACGGTTATTCGGGCAATCACGAGTTCAACATCAACTCGCTGGTAAATATGGTTCCTTCCTTCTCTCCCTCGGGTATTTCGGGTACTTATCCTCTTACCTATGACAAGTATAAGTTCGAAGAGGCAGTTGACCTCTTTATGAAGGACTTTGATAAGTACGCTGATAAGGAAACCTATATTTACGATGCAGTAGACCTGTTAAAGCAGCTGCTGTGCAACAGTATGGTTTCTTACTTCTCCTCTCTGGTAGAGGCGTATAATTCCTCCGATATGACCACCTTCCGCTTGAACAAGAACAAGTATATGGACACCATCAAGATCCTTGACGAGGTGTGCGGATACGAGATCGACAGCACCATGGGCGAGTGGATCGGACGGATTGAAGACTGGTGCGAGGATGACAAGACCGGCAAGTACAGCGATTACGATATCTTCATGATGGAAGTAAACGCCAAGGCGCTGATCACCTCCTGGAGTAGCCATCCCCTCCATTCCTACGGCTACCGTCAGTATTCGGGACAGCTGATGGATTACAACTATCCCATGTGGAAGTCCTTCTTTGACGCCATCGAGGCAGGCAAGAAGGCACCCGATGCAACCACCTACTTCCCCTATGCGTGGGACTTCGTTCTCAACGAAAAGGACTATGACCGTACCATCAGCAACGCCAAGGGCGATGCAAACGCAAGAGGTCTGAAGGCGATCTACTCTGAGATCACCGATAAGTATCTTTATGACAATGCATTCCTGCCCAGAGTTCTTCGTTGCAACATCGCAGGTCAGGCAACCGCTTATGCAAAGACTGCACAGGCTAGCTACCCTGTAGCCAACCTGAACAACGGCGTACCCACCGACCTGTGGATCGCCACCTCCGCTGCATTCCCCACCTACGCCGGTCTGACCTTCCCGAAGGAAGTGACCATCGACGAGCTGATCGTGTCTGCAGAGACCAGAAAAAATCTGGGTGCGGACATTATGCAGTATGAGATCCAGATCTTGAAGGACGGCGAGTTCGTAAAGGTTTGCGACGCACAGAGCTACGATCCCGTAAAGAAGTCTTATACCGTAACCATTGCCTTTGAAGAGCCCGTAACCACCACCGATGTGCGCGTGGTACTGAAATCCGTGGCAACCGGAAGCCAGATCTGGCCCGCACTTTCCGAGATCAAGGCAATGTCCTACAACACCATCTCCATCAAGAAGGATGCAAACCTCGGTACCATCGAAAACGGTAAGCTGAAGCTGATGCCCGAGGGCACCACCGCAGCCGCTCTGATGGCTGCACTGAGTGCAAAGGACGGCACCATCACCATCACCGACGCTACCGGTAAGGTTCTGACCGGCAATGACGTGGTGACCGTGGGTTGTGTGATCACCCTGAAGAACGGTGAAGGACTTGTGGACGATGAGCTGACCGTTTCGGCTGATCCCATCGATCCTCCTTACGTTCCTCCCGTTGAGCCTCCCGTGGACGAGAGCAAGATCACCATTGCGCCCTCTCAGTTCGGCGCTTGGGAAAACTGGAAAAATTCTCCCAACAACCCCAACGGCGAAGGCGCAGAGCCCGGTGTGACGCAGCTGCTGGTTGCCATTACCGATGCACACGGCAACGCCATTGACATTTCCGAGGAGTTGACTTGGAAGCTGACCATCATCTCCGGTGGTCTTGCAAAGCACATCACCATGGCTCCCGCAACCAAGGTGATTGACTGCAAGCTTTACAGATTTGAGACTTGTATGGGTCAGGGTGAGAATATGTTCGTCCCCGTTCCCGGTATGAACTACACTCTGCAGATCTCGGTATACGACGGCGATGAGCTGGTATACGAGAGCGCACAGGCAACAGGCTTTGACTTCCCCGCAACCATGGAGCCCGTGGTTCCCGAGGGAGTTGAACCTCCCGTAGATCCGCCCGTGGATCCTCCCGTAGATCCTTCCGAAGAGCCTTCTGAGGAGCCTACTCCCTCCGAAGAGCCTTCTGAAGAGCCCACTCCTTCCGATGAGCCTTCCGCAGAACCTTCCGAAGAAACCGATCCTTCTGAAGATCCTTCCGAGAATCCCTCCAAGGAGCCTGCAATCTCTGATGAGAGCAAGCCTGCTGTTTCCGATGAGAAAAAGGATCCTTCCAAGGGCGACAAGGATGACGATCAGAAGAATTCTGCAGGCGGCATCGTATTCGGTGTGACTATGGCAATTGCTGCTGTAATTGCGATCGGAGCAGTGATTGTTGTTGTGATTATCGTTGTGATCTCTAAACAGAAGAAAAAATAAAGCTTTTTGAAAAGAAGCAAACGGTATACTCAAAATGAAAAGGATCTTGCCCTTTCGGGCAAGATCCTTGCTTTTTTTAACAGCAGCAGAATTTCTGCTTGACCTGCTGGATCTTCTGAGGCTCTTCGTTTGCCGTTTGATACCAGCCGCGGTCGGTCATATTCTTGTAGATGTCGTTTTGCATACTCAGAGCGTCGGTGAGCGCTTGATTGAAGGTGCGGTGCACATTTGAGGTGCCTGCTGACTCAATAGTGCCGTGCATATACAGATCGCAAACACCCTTGGTGGTCATCAGCAGATTTTCCATAATGGTCTTATCATCCATAGTTTGATCCTCTCTTTCTTTTAAACAAGGCTAATGAAGGACTGGAAGGTCTGGCGGTGCTTTTCCGCCATGGTGGTCAGGCATTGCTTTAAGTGAGGATCCTGCACCTGATTTGCGGCGTTGGTGCATTGCTGCTGCAAAAACTGTGCGTGGGTGAGGGCATCCTCGATATAAAGAAGTTCTTTCGGGCTCATTTGGCGCTCCTTTCTTTTGGGGGTGCGGTTTTATTTCCCCCTGCATTTGGTAGTTTGCACCGGATTTTCTTTTTTATACGAAAAAAATCGGCGACCCGATATAAAGCGGGTCGCCTGAGAGGTGTTTATTTCATATTTTCTTCTAACTTCTTGCAAAGCGCCTTGAAACGGGGCTCCTCGCGGAGGATGTCGTAGCGGCTTTGTCCCATTTTTTCGCGGCAATAATATGCCCAGTTGTGAATGACGAGGGTATCGTATTCTTCGCAGTTGCCGAGATATACTATTTTGTCGGCAAGGGGGGAGGTGCAGGTATCACCGGGCTTTGCCGAGTCTGCTTTTAAAGCGTACTCGGCCATTTTTTCGAGGCGGCCAAGGGTTTCTTCTACCTTGCCCTGTGCCACGGTATAGGTTGCAATGAGTCTGTGCAGGCTTGCCACATCTGCGCCGTAGTCCAGCATATTTTCACCAAAGAAGTTTTTATATAGATCGATCAGCCAATCAAAATAGCGGATCTTTTCGTCAAAATGGTCAGGGGTGTTTGGAATGTGGTTGATAACGTAAGGGTACACCGTCGAGTACAGGGACGTAACCAGTCTTTCCATATAGTCCTGATAATGCACCAGCAAATGCTCGTCCTCGGGATGATCCTGCACCCAAGCGGAAAATACGCTTGTTTTTACCGATTCACGGCAATACTTCATAGAAGACAGATTATCGGCGCAGGCATCGGCGCGCAGGGGATCCTTGAAGCCGATGCAGTAAAGGGCACAAAGCACTTCGATCACGCGGTTGCGGAATTCGTTATCCGTGGTGGTGTCGATCAGGGTGCAGTAGATCTTTTCCGCCTCGCGTAAGAGTCCCATTTTAGGCTTTTCATCCCACATGGTATATTTGCAGATCTCGTCTGCCAGATTCTTTTGAATATCCTCTTCTCCGGGGAATTCTGCTGCCCATGCTCTTGCCTCTGCAACGGTTTCTTCGGTGCTATCGGATCCGATTTCGGCGGCTTCATCGATTTTACGGCGAATTTCGGCAAGGCGCTGTTCTCTTTCCGGCAGATCGACGCCAAGGAGAAGATCGGTGGAGACCGAAAAGAAGGAAGCGATGGAGGGAAGGAGCTGGATGTCGGGGAAGCCTCCTCCCGATTCCCATCGGGAGACCGCCTGCTCGGTGACGCCGAGATAGGTGGCAAGCTGCTTTTGGGTGATCTGCTTTTTTGTGCGCAGATTTTTGATGGTGGTTCCAATGTTTATATTCATGGTAAATCTCCTTTTTCGTTTGGTTGGTGTTGGTTGGTTCGTTATCAGCTGACACCTGTATTATACACCATCTTTTTTTAAAAAACAATTATCAATTGCTTGTTAAGCACTAAAGCTTTGCTTTAGTTGCGGATATGAAAAATGGCTGCGCAAGGCAACCATTTTATTTTAACAATTCACGCACCACGTAGGATGCGATCAATATTCCCGCAGAGGAGGGCACAAAGGGCGAGCTTGCGGGTGCGGCTTTGCCTTTTGGGGTGTCGTCGTCAAAAAAGGCCGGCTTTAAGGGCTCTTCCTTTGAAAAGAGGACGGGCAGATGGGTGATCCCTCTGTTTTTCAGCTCTCTTCGCATCACTCTTGCAAGGGGGCAGACCGAGGTCTTTGCAAGGTCGGTGATCTCCAGCATCTCGGGGTGGAGCTTGTTGCCCGTGCCCATGGAGGAGATGACGGGGGTTCCTGCCTTGACGCACCCTTCAATGATGGCAAGCTTTCCGCAGACCGTATCGATGGCATCCACCACGAAATCACGGTCGGTAAAGTCAAAAAGATGGGCGTTTTCGGGCAGGAAAAATTCCTTGCGGGCAATCACCTTGCAGTGGGGATTGATCTCCTTGAGGCGCTTTTCCATCACCGCCACCTTGTCTTTTCCCACGGTGGAGGATAAGGCAATGATCTGACGGTTGATGTTGCTCTCGCTCACCGTATCGTGATCCACGATCTCGATCGTCCCCACACCACTTCGGGCAAGCATCTCGCAAACGTATCCGCCAACGCCTCCCACACCAAAGACGGTGACCTTCTTTGAAAAGAGCAGCTCCTGCCCTTCATTTCCAAAAAGCATTCTGTTTCTTAAAAAGCGATCCATTGTTTCATCGTCCTTTCGGAGCTGTCAGCCAACGAAGCTGTGCTCCACGTTGATCACGGGCAGGTAGTTAGGGTATTTCTTTCTGATTCGGGAAGAAAGAGCCTCTTTTACCTGCTTTTCGTTCATCCTGCACCCGTAGGGCAGGACGCAGTCGAAGATCACATTCACGTGTCCCTCGCAGGGAACCATTCTCAGATCGTGTACGTCCATATCGGGATGCACCCGTTTGATCTCTTCCTTCAGCCAGAGCGAAAAGTCGGTCAGCCGCTCGTCACCCACGCAGACGGGATCGTAATGCACCACCAGATGTAGTCCCAGCCTGGCGTAAAGATCCCGTTCAATGCGGTCTATGAGGTCGTGTCCCTTTAAAACGTCGGTATCGGAGGAAAGTTCCACGTGTACCGAGGCAAACTGTCTGCCGGGGCCGTAATCGTGGACCATCAGATCGTGGATGCCCAGCACTCCTTCGTAGGAGGAAAGATGCTCCTTGATCTCCTTCACCCGTTCGGGGGAGGGGGCTCTGCCAAGAAGGGGGTCGATGGTGTCCTTAACGATGCCAAAGCCGCTATACAGAATGAAGAGGGCCACGGCAACGCCCACGTAGCCGTCAAGCTCCAAGGGGGTATAGTGGCTGATAATGCCCGCAATAAGCACTGCAGAGGTGGAAAGCACGTCGTTGCGGTTGTCTGCGGCGGTGGCGTAAAGAGTGCTTGAGGAGATCTTTTTGCCAAGCTTTTTGTTAAAATACATCAGCCACAGCTTTCCGAGGATGGAAAAAAGGAGGATGGCGATGGAAAGAGGGCCGATAGATAAAGGGGTGGGGTCGAAAATGCGCTTGACACTGTTTATAAGCAGCTCCGAGCCGATGACCATAATGAGCAAAGCCACCATCAGTCCCGAAAGGTATTCGTATCTGCCGTGCCCGTAGGGATGGCTTTCGTCGGCAGGCTTCTCGGCAAGCTTGAAGCCAAGGAGGGACAAAAAGCCCGAAGCCGAGTCGGAAAGGTTGTTTACACCGTCTGCGATCACAGAAACCGAGCCGCCCATGAGCAGGGTGCCCGCTAAGATCTTCATAGCGGCAAGCAGGACGTTTGCGATCATACTCACTGTTCCCGCAAGCTTGCCCACCGAGGCGCGCACCTTGGAATCGGAGGTGTTTTGATGGTTTTTAACGAATAATTTCAGTAAAAGGGAGGTCATAATGGCGATTTAATCCTCTTTTGAATTGAAAATCTGCAGAGCGTCGAAAATGGAGCGCACGGGCACGATGCTTACGCCCTCGATTCTCGGCAAATTGCCCTTGTCAAAATTGCCCTTGGGCAAAAGGATGGTGGAAAAGCCAAGGCGTGCCGCCTCCTTCACCCGTTGGTCGATAAAGGAAACGGGACGGCACTCGCCCGAAAGACCCAGCTCTCCCAGTGCCAGCACCTTCCCCCCGATGGATTTATCCTTGAGGCAGGAGATGAGGGCAAGGGCGAGGGCAAGGTCACTGCCCGGCTCGTCAAGGCGCAGTCCGCCGATGACATTTAAATAAACGTCGTTTGCGGAGAAGCGCAGTCCCAGACGCCGCTCCAGCACCGCAAGGATCAGGCAGGCGCGGTTGTAGTCGATGCCGTTTGAGGTGCGGCGGGGGGAGGGAAAGACGGTGGGCACCGACAGCGCCTGAATTTCGGCAATGATGGGACGGGAACCCTCCATCACGCAGACAGCGCAGTTGCCCGATACCCCCTTGGGTCTGCCCGAAAGGAGCATTTCGGAGGGGTTTGGTACCTCTAAAAGGCCCTTGTCTGTCATTTCAAAAACGCCGATCTCGCCGGTGGAGCCGTAGCGGTTCTTCACGGCACGGATGATGCGGAAGGCATTTTGTCTGTCGCCCTCAAAATAAAGCACCGCATCCACCATATGCTCCAGAACCTTGGGACCTGCAATGCCCCCCTCCTTGTTCACGTGACCCACTAAGATCACCGAAATGCCCCTGCTCTTGGCGCAGTTGATCAGCTGCAGGGCGGTTTCTCTGACTTGGGAAACGCTGCCGGGAGCAGAACTCAGACGGTCGTCAAAGACGGTCTGGATGGAGTCTACGATCAGATAGTCGGGAGCGATACGGGTGCATTCCGACAAGATCTTGTCGATGTTGGTTTCGGTCAAAACGAAGAGATTGGGGGAAGAAACGGCAAGGCGCTTGGCACGGTATTTTAACTGCCATGTGGATTCCTCTCCCGAGGCGTACAGCACCTTTGCGTTTTTGCCAAGGGTGTTACAGATCTGAAGGAGCATGGTGGACTTGCCGATGCCGGGCTCGCCCGCCATCAGCACCACGGAGCCCTGCACGATGCCGCCGCCCAAAACTCTGTCCAGCTCGCCCGTGCCCGTTTCTGCTCTTAAGTAGGCGGGAAGCTCCAGATCGTCAAAGGGCAGAGCCTTGTTGTCCTTGCCCCCGATGGCGCGGTTTTTATTCTTTGGTGAAGCTTCCTCCTCGACAAAGGAGGTCTCCTCCATGGTGTTCCATTCCCCGCAGGAGGGGCATTTTCCACTCCATTTGGTGCTGGAATATCCGCACTCGGAGCAGAGAAAGACGGTCTTTTGCTTGGTTGCCATAGCGTTGTTCCTTTTCTTTACGTCTTTTTCGTGTTTATGCCGAAAGCCCTTCCTCATATTTGCAGACGGTGCAGGCAATCAGGCAGGTAAGCTGTTTTTGGTAGTCCTCGCTTTTCAAAAGGGCTTCCTCCTCGGCATTGGAAAGAAAGCCGCATTCCATCAGCAGGGCGGGGACGGTGGTGCGGTCCAGTAGATAAATGGCAGAACCCGCTTCCTTCAGTTCCCTTTGATTTTCGGGTTGAAAATCTTTTACCAGCGCATGGAGAATTTTTGCAAGGGGGAGGCTTTGGGTATTTGCAGGGGCATAATAAAGCTGGATGCCCTTGCAATATTCCATGGGGAATTTGTTCATATGGATGCTGATGAGCAGGGCATTTTCGTGGCTGTTGGCAAATTCAAGGCGGTATTTTAAGTCGGCAAGCTTTTTGTGTCCCTTTTCGCCTTCGCCCAGCATCCGATCGTCCTCTCGTGTCAAAAGCACCTCGTAGCCCATGGCCTCAAGAAGCTCTGCGGTCTTCAAGGTGACCTGCAGATTCAGCTCCTTTTCAAGTGCACCCGAAAGACCGGTTGCTCCACCGTCCTCTCCGCCGTGTCCCGCATCAAGGATCAAAACGAATTTCTCCTCTTTTTCCTTGACAGATGAGCCACCGTCTGTTAAAATAGAATTGTCCTTTCGAGACGTCCCGGCTCCAAGAGCGAAAACGGCAGTGAAGACCAGCAATGTGCTGACGGTAAACAGGGAGGCAAGGCGGATGAGCACCTCTTTTTTGTTCATAAAGCATACCGATCCTTAAAAAAGGAAGTCCTTTCGCATAGCAATGCACGGCGAAAGGACGATAGATCGTCAGCTCCTCCGCCGCGGTATCAAAAGCATATGCCGCAGGGAGAAAAATCATGCTCAATCCTCTCTTCTCTTAGCAAAAAGGGAGGCGCAAAAGCCCTTTGTGCCTGCAAGATATGCAAGGGTGCACACACCGATGGAAAGCAGGGCAATGGGCAGATGGATGAAGGGGAAGCGGTTGAGATCAAAGAAGATCAGCAGCCCCTTGTACATCATATGAAGAAGCTCGTTGATGGTGGTGGAGATGGCGTAAACGTTGGCGGCAAGACCCTCGGCACCCTCGGGGCTCTGGAAATAGGGAACGCCGGCGATAAACGCTTTAGAGATGCAGGCGATCACCGTGCAGACCAGCACGGGCAGATTGGCAGTCAACGACAGGATGAGGCCCACCAGAGGATCTCTTTTCATTTTGCCGATCTCAATGGAAACGCTGTGCTGAAGTCCCAGCTCACAGCTGCTCCAGAAAAGAAGTACCAGATAAAAAACAGCTGTAAAGGCGCTTGCAACGGGCATTAGCCATTTGGGCGTGTCTGCTCCTGCAGAGGGCAGGAGAATCAGCACGCCGAGGAAGATCATGGCAAACTGATTGACCCAAAGCTTGACCACCGTGTAAAAGTTGTCTTTCAAAATTTTCATATAGGAACCGTACCTTTTATCATTCTCATTCATCTTAACATTATAAGGTATAATTGTGTTAAAACTTAGAGTATTTTATGAATTCTTTTCTAAAAATACACTTTTTCAATGCGCTTTTTTGCGCTTGATCTCAAGAAAGGAGAAACAATGGATCTTCCTGTCCATCTCAACCACTTTTGCAACTATTTAAGCCATTTGAACCGCTCCCCCCTGACCATCGAGCAGTATAAGACCGATCTGACGATGTTTTTTCAGTATCTGCGGGCAAGCGCCAAAACGAGGGTACCCACAGAGGAGGAGCTTGCCGCAGAGGCGATCGCCGATTTCTCGCTTTCGGAGATTGAACGGATCAAAAGCGAGGACATTTTCCGCTTTTTGAGGTACGTCAGCGAGGAGCGGAACAATCGGGCATCTGCCAGAGCAAGAAAGCTTTCTGCCATCAAATCCTTTTTCAAATATCTGGTGAACGTGCGGGGCGATCTGGAGATCAACCCTGCCGCCGCCATCAGCTCCCCGAAGATCGATAAGCGGCTGCCAAAGCACCTTTCCCTTGAGGAGAGCGTGGAGCTTTTGGAGGCGGTGGAGGACGACGAGGAGTCGCTCTTCAAGGAGCGAGATTACTGTATGGTCACCCTCTTTCTCAATTGCGGGATGCGTCTTGCAGAGCTGGTGGGCATCAATCTTTCGGATATCGACCGAGATCACACCAAACTCAGGGTCATCGGAAAGGGGAGTAAAGAGCGGGTTGTCTACTTGAACGACGCCTGCAGAGCATCCATCGAGGAATACCTGAAGGTGCGGGGCAACGGGCAGGAGATCAAAGAGAAAAACGCCCTGTTCATCTCCCGTCTTGGCAAAAGGGTGAGCAGAAGAACGGTACAACACGTGGTATACAAGTACCTGGACCGTGCGGGACTGGGCTACAAGCACCTGTCCACCCACAAATTAAGGCACACTGCCGCCACCCTGATGTATCAGGAGGGCGGGGTGGACGTGAGAGTCTTGAAGGAGATCCTGGGGCACGAGCAGCTCAACACCACTCAGATCTACACCCACGTGAATAACGACCAGGTAAGAGACGCAATGGATCAAAATCCGCTGGCGGAATTAAAAAAGAAAAGGAAATCTTAAAAAATGCCCGAAGCATCGCTTTGATGCCTCGGGTACGTTTTTGAGTGCTTATTTTTTTGTGACGACGGCTTTTTGCCGTTTTTTAAACAGCCATCCGATCCCTTCGGTGAGAAGGAACAGGATGCCGATGCCCACGGTGTACGCCAAAAGGTCGGACCACAAAAAGCCCTGCCCAAGGAGAAGATGTCCAAGGGTGGTGGCGCGCAGGTCAACCAGCCATTGCCACCGAAGAAGCTGGGAAAGCTCGATGAGGAAGGAGGCGGTAAGGGCAATGATTGCAGAAAGCACCGCCGCTTTTCTGATAAGAAGGATGCGCCAACAGCAATACATTACCATTGCCCATAGTGCATCTCCCACGCAGGGCGGAATAACGGAGATCTTGCGTGACAGCAACCCAAAGGCGATCAAAAGGACAATCCCGCAGGAATACCATATTCTTGTTTTTAAATGTGCATTCATTTTTTATCAGCACCTTTGAAACTTCTTCTTTGGTTATTGAAAACATCCTGTTTACAACTGTGTATAAGCTAAATAGATCAGCAATGCGGTCAAAATCCATGAAAGAGCGTCGAGCAGCGAACTGCGTAGCTTTTTTGTTTGGCTGTCTCTTGTTAGAAAAATAAAGGGCTTTCCAAATTCTATACGGTAGATATGGGCGCAGGAGCTTACGGTGCAGGGGATCTGTATAAACAAAAGCACGATTGAACCGATGAACAAAACAGGTTGAAGGAGTTTGATATAGCCCAAAGCAAGCGTACTTACAGAAAAGAAAAGGGTGTAGCTTAAATAAATAATGTTCAGATAATACAGGATGCCCAGCGAGTGTTGTTTGTGTATAGCGCTATATAGCCAATAATTCCGAAATCCTCTTCGGCTTTTTTTGATATATGTTTTGCTCATTTTTGAAAGACGCAGAAAATCGTAAATACCTTCACGGAAAAACATGTAAAGAATGATGTTGTAAAGAACGAGAATAAGATTCAATATGTAAAACAAGTAGGTTCACCGCCTTTTGCAGCATTATATCATGAACGTCTTTTGCTGTCAACGTAACTGCTCAAAATCAACGGCGGGACTTTCTTTTTTATCTGCTGAATTTATTTAAAAAAATAAAAAATAGGTATTGACAAAACTGCTTTTTTGTGGTATACTCTCCATCGACCTCGGTACGGAGAGATGGCTGAGTTGGTCGAAGGCGCGCGACTGGAAATCGCGTAACGGTGGTGAGCCGTTCTGGGGTTCGAATCCCCATCTCTCCGCCAACAAAAAAGTGCACCCAATAGGGTGCACTTTTTTGTTGGCGGATTTGAATAATGGGGATGAGAACGGGGTGGGAGTGAATGACTGCCGGTGGCAGTCAGAGCCGCCCCTGACCGAGGGAGCGGAGCTTTCGCAGGGGCGAAAGCGACAACGCGCGACCGAGAGCGAATCCCCATCTCTCTGCCAAGATCCAAGTCGAAAGACTTGGATCTTTTTTGTTTGCGTTTCATTGTTTAAAGGAGCTTTGGGCGTGAAGGCTCCTTTTTGTTTAAAAACTTTGGGAGTGGTTAAGTCGGCGCACCTGTGGATTTTCGCTTTACAATTTTTTGCTTTTATGGTATAATAGATTTACAGTATAGCAAATTGCAACAGGAGGAATGCCCTTATGAAACGAAAACTTTCCCCGAAGTTTTGGCTTGCCCTCACCATTTTCAGCCTGATCGGACAGATCGCTTGGGTGGTGGAGAATATGTATCTGAACGTCTTTATGTATAAGATGTTTTCTGCTTCTGCCGGTGACATTTCGCTCATGGTCGCCGCAAGTGCGGTGGCGGCAACGCTCACCACCGTTTTTATGGGCGCTCTCTCGGACAAGGTGGGCAAAAGAAAGCTCTTCATGTGTATGGGCTACATCCTTTGGGGCGTTTCCATCCTGTCTTTTGCCCTTTTAAAAAAGGATCTCATTGCCGCTGTGATCCCGCAGACCCTTTCTGCCGCTACGGTGGGGGTGTCGCTGACCATCGTTCTTGACTGTCTGATGACCTTTTTCGGATCTACTGCCAACGATGCCGCCTTCAATGCGTGGCTCACTGACAGCACCGATCCTTCAAACCGCGGTGCGGCGGAGGGGATCAACGCCATGATGCCTCTGGTTGCCATTTTGGCGGTCTTCGGCGGCTTTATGGCTTTTGATCTTGATAAAGAAGGAAGCTGGACGGCTGTCTTCTTCATCATCGGCGGCGTGGTGCTTTTGGTGGGTGTGCTTGGCTTTTTCCTTATCAAGGAGCCCAAGATCGCGCCTGTGAAGGAAGGGTACTTCAAAACGGTCTTTTACGGCTTCCTGCCCTCCACCGTCAAGAGCAACGCCTCGCTTTACCTCAGCCTTTGCGCCTTCGTGCTGTTCAATATCTCCATTCAGATCTTTATGCCCTATCTGATCCTCTATTACGAGGTGTCTCTGAAGATGACGGACTACGTGCTTATTATGGCGCCCGCCATCATCCTTGCCTCGGTTGTCACCGCCTTGTGGGGCAGGGTCTATGACAAGAAGGGCTTTGTGTTTTCTTCTTGGATCAGCCTTTTGTGGCTGATGGCAGGCTATATTCTGCTCATTTTCTTCAAAGGCACGGTACTCGTCTTTATCGGATCGCTTTTGATGATGTGCGGCTACCTTGCGGGTATGGCGGTCTTCGGCGCACGCATCAGAGCGCTGACACCCGAGGGAAAATCGGGGATGCTTCAGGGGGTACGCATCTTTGCTCAGGTGCTTTTACCCGGCGTGATCGGTCCCTTTATCGGTAAAACGGTGCTGAAAAACGCAAAGACCGTTATAAACAACGACGGCACCAGCTCCTTCGTGCCAAATGAGGGCATCTTTATCGCCGCCCTGGTTGCGGCGGCAGTATTGGCACTCTTCCTGCTGCTTATAACGGTGAAGCGAAAGGAGAAAAAGGATGCCTGAACAAAGAGTTTTAGCGTATATAGAAGAGCATCGGCAGGAGGCACTCGACCTGCTTTTGCGCCTTGCCGTACTTCCCGCCTTTTCGGGAAGGGAAGAGGGGCGCGCCGCCTTTTGCAAGGATTGGCTGCAGGCGCAGGGGGCGCAGGGCGTATATATCGACGAGGCGCTCAACGTGGTCTTCCCCATAAACTGTGAGGGGGAAGGACCCATCCGTGTTTTTATGGCGCACAGCGACGTGGTTTTTCCCGATGATCAGCCCTTGCCCCTGCGGCAAGAGGACGGGAAGATCTTTTGTCCCGGCATTGGGGACAACAGCGCAAACGTTGTCGCTTTGCTGATGGCAATGAAGTATCTTGCCCAAATGGGACTTTCGCCCACAGACGGCGGGGTTTTGCTGGTCATCAACAGTGGCGAGGAGGGACTTGGCAACTTAAAGGGTTGTAGAGCCCTGATGGAACGTTACGGACGCAGGGTAAGGGAGCTTGTCACCTTTGACAGTATGGATCAGGGCTATGCCGTGAACCGCGCGGTGGGCTCTATGCGCTATCGGGTGTCGGTGAAAACGGCAGGCGGGCATTCCTTTAACGCCTTTGGCAACAAAAACGCCATCACCCATTTAGCAGAGCTGATCTGCGCTCTTGACAAGGTGGTCTTGCCAAAGGAAGGCAAAACCACCTACAACGTGGGCAGGGTGACGGGCGGCACCTCGGTGAATACCATTGCAGAGGATGCGGAGATGCTTTACGAATTCCGCTCGGACAGCGCTGAGAGCCTTGCCTATATGAAGGACTTTTTTGAGCGGACGGTGAAGGCGTTTGACCTGCCCTCCGCCCGTCTTACCGTTACGCCTCTCGGGGAACGCCCCTGCGGGGTGAAGGTGGACGAAGGGGTGCAAGGTGCCCTTGAAAAGCGGGCTGAAGCGGCGTATCTTGCCCATTACGGAAGGGAAGTGTCCTTCGTGCCCGGGTCCACCGACTGTAATATTCCCCTTTCCATGGGCATTCCCGCTCTTTGCGTGGGATGCTGTCAGGGCAAGGGGGCGCATACCAGAGAGGAGTACGTGGAGATAGACAGTCTTTTGCCCGGACTTTGCCTCTGTTTTGAAATGATCCTGCCCTTTTTTTGAATATACAGAGCCGTGAGGAATGATCCCCCTCACGGCTTTTTTCGTTGAAAACTCCTCCTCAATTTGAGAATTATTTTCAAAATGCTCTTGACAAAATAAAACTTTTTCGCTATAATTCAAGAGTAATTCTCAATTTATAAAATAGGGTAATATGAGCAAATATCAGACAGAACAGAAAAAACTTTTGACCGCCTTTTTAAAAAGCCACCCCGAAAAGCAGTTCTCGGCAGAACAGCTTGCAGAGATCTTTGCGGTGGAGGACGAGGAAGGAGCGACCCTCGGAAAAAGCACGATCTACCGTTTGGTGGTGCAGCTGACCGAGGACGGGATCCTGAGACGTTTTCCAAAGCAGCAGGGAAGAGGCTGGCTTTATCAATACCACAGCGAAAGCGACTGCAAGGGGCATCTTCATCTGAAATGCACCAAATGCGGAGCGCTGGTCCATTTGGAATGCGGACTTTCCAGCGAGCTTTTGCGCCATATTGAAAAAAATCACCGTTTTGCGGTGGATAACAGCGCAAGCGTTCTTTACGGCGTTTGCGGAAAATGCACCGATGAGAAAAAAAGAGAGAACCGCACATGAGCGGAGAGGAAGACCGATGATCAGAACATTCAGCCGATTTGGGGCATTTGCCCTTTGTTTAATCCTTCTTTTGGGGGCTTTTACCGCCTGCAATATCTCCTTTGGGGGAGGGCAGGAGGACGGCAGACCCTACGTGGTCTGCACCGTATTCCCTCAGTACGATTTTTTAAGAAACATTGCGGGGGATAAGGTGCGGGCGGAAATGCTGATGATGCCCGGCACCGAGACCCATTCCTTTGGGCTCAAGGACATCTCCATTGCAAAGCTTGACGAGCTTCACGAAGCAGACCTCTTTTTGTTCGTGGGCGGAGAGTCCGACGGGGCGTTGATGGAGGAGCTTCAATCCTCGATCAAGTCGGATGCCGTTTATAAAACGATGCTTTCCATGATCGACGAGCCCCTTTGTAACGATGCCATCCCCGGAATGCAGGAGGAAGAGCACGACCATGATCACGAGCATAGCCACGAGGAGGAGCTTGACGAGCACGTCTGGACCTCTCCCAAAAGAGCAATGGAGCTGGTGGACGGCATTCTTGCCGAGCTGGTGCAAATCGATCCCGAAAACGCCTCGTTTTACGAGGAAAACGCAGAGGCGTATAAAGAAAAGCTGGCGGAGCTTGACGGCAAATTCGAGGAATTAAAGGAAAAAAAGACTTTTAATACCCTGATCTTTGCCGACCGTTTCCCCTTCCGTTATCTTTGCAACGACTACGGCATTCTTGCTGATGCCGCATTTCTTGGATGCTCCTCGGCAGTGGAGCCCTCGCTGACCACCCTGGATGCTCTTTATAAGAAGGCATCCGAGCTGGGACTGCCTGCCATCCTCTATATGGAAAATTCCAATCCTTCCTATGCCGAAACGCTGGCAAAGAGAACGGGCGGGCAGGCGCTGATGCTCCATTCCTGCCATATCCTCTCTGAAAAGGACTTTGAGAGTCAGGATTATATCTCGCTAATGGAGCAAAACCTCAACGTTTTAAAGTTCGCCCTCGGGGCAGAATAAGGAGCTTATATGAATGAACAGACCTTGATCCGTTTTGAAAACGTGACCCTTGGCTATGAGGGAATGCCCGTGATCGAAGGGCTTGATTTTTCCATTGAAAAGGGACAATATCTTTGCGTGCTGGGTCAAAACGGCTCGGGCAAGTCCACCATGATGAAGTCGCTTTTAGGCTTCCTTTCTCCCATGGCAGGCAAGATCGAAAGAGCCCCCTACTTAAAAAAGAACGCCATCGGCTATCTGCCCCAGCAGCAGCCCGGGCAGGCGGACTTTCCCGCAAGCGTGAAGGAGGTCGTGCTTTCGGGCTGTCAGGGCAAAAGACGCTTTATGCCCTTTTACACCAAGGCAGATAAAGCCCTTGCCGAAAAAAATATCGAGCTGATGAAGATCACTCACTTAAAAGACCGCTCCTTTAAGGAGCTTTCGGGGGGACAAAAGCAGAGAGCCCTGCTTGCCCGCGCTCTTTGCGCCGCAGAGGATCTGATCCTGCTTGACGAGCCCACCGCCGGTCTTGACCCTGTGGTCACCGAGGAGCTTTACGGGCTGATCGACGATCTGAACAAAAAGGAGGGGATGGCGGTGATCATGATCTCCCACGATCCCGAAAAGGCGATGCAGTACGCCACCCACATCCTCCATTTAGGCAGAAGGATGCTTTATTTCGGAGCAACTGAGGAATATGACAGAGAAGCCGTTTTAGCGAAGGAAAGAGAGGTTTGATGAATGCAGCTCGTTATTTCCTTTGAAACGCTGTTCAGCGAGAATTTGGCGCCCCTTCTTGTAAAGGCGCTGATCGTTGGACTGCTCACCGCCGTGTGCGCCGCAATTCTGGGCGTGCCGCTGGTACTGAAAAGGTATTCTATGATCGGTGACGGCCTTTCCCATATGGGCTTTGGCGCTCTTGCCATTGCCGCCGCCCTTGGCGTGTCGGAGGGCAAGCAGATGCTCATCACCATGCCGCTGGTGGTGATTGCCGCCGTGGTGCTCCTCCTTCTTTCCGAAAGCGGAAAGATCAAGGGCGATGCCGCCATTGCCATGCTCAGCACGGGAGCGGTTGCCGCGGGATACGTGATCTACAGCGTGGCAAACAAGGGCGCGGGCGACGTTTGCTCCTCGCTCTTCGGCACCTCGATCCTTGCCTTAAAGAGTGCCGACGTGACGCTGAGCGTCATCCTCGCCGTGGGTGTGATCCTCATCTTCGTCCTGCTCTTTTCCAAGATCTTTGCCATCACCTTCGATCCTGCCTTTGCAAGATCGGCAGGCACCAACGCCTCTTTTTACAATATCCTGATCGCCGTGCTTACCGCAGTGACCATTGTGGTGGGTATGAAGATGATCGGCTCGATCATGATCTCGGCACTCATCGTTTTCCCCGCGCTTTCGGCAATGCGCATCTGCAAGCGCTTCAAAAGCGTGATCACCGTTGCCGCCCTGCTGTCTGCGCTGAATTTCTGCTTGGGTCTGGTGTTCTCGGCTGTCATCCAGTTCAAATTCGGACACCAGGTGTCCTCCCTGCCCATCGGCCCCTGCGTGGTCTGCTTCAACGTCCTTACGCTCCTTCTTTGCATGGGCATCAAGGCGGTTATCGATCGGGTAAAGGGTAAAAAAGCCCTTGCGAAAGGAAAAAAAACAAAATGAAAAGGATCGTTTTGATCGTTCTTGCGGCGCTGATGCTCGCTCTTTGCTCCTGTAACGGGCAGCCGACCACGACATCTGAGGCACAAAAGCCTTCGCAGGGCGAGAGTGCGTGGTGGCAGTCCCTCAGCCTTGAGGAGGAAGAAGAGGAAACCTTCCTTGATCTTGCCGTCCTTGATGCTGCCGAGCAGTATAATAAGGCGGTGAAGATCCAGATCTATTTTGAAGAGTTCGTGGGCAAGACGGTGCGCTTTGGCGGACAGTACTACACGGGCGATGACGGCTATCACTATCTGACGGTGGCGGACAACGCCAACTGCTGCTACACCGGCTTTGAGCTGGTCACCCGTGACGGTAGTTATCCGGAAGAGAAATCCTGGGTGATCGTGGAAGGGGTTCTTGGATACTATCAGCTGGATGGTGAAGACTTCCCCCACATCGACGTTTATAAGGTGGAGCCCTGGAACTGAATAAAAAAACTGCAAGGTCTTTGGACCTTGCAGTTTTTTTGCAGTAATATTTTTGGAGGGATATTGTTGTTTTGCTGTCACCTTAAAAAAAGATGGAGAAGCTTTTCATAAAGCCTATTTCCGTAGGGTTGATAGCGCATAGGCAGGTCGATCAAGCACTTTTTGTCCACGATGGACTTGTAGTGGGAAAAGGCATCAAAGCCCTCCTTGCCGTGGTAAGAGCCCATGCCGCTTTCTCCTACTCCTCCAAATCCCATGGACGAGGTGGCAAGATGGATGACCACGTCGTTGAGGCATCCTCCGCCGTAGCAAAGCTGTTGCTCCACCATTCTGATATGCTTCTTGTTTTTGGAGAAGAGATAGAGGGCAAGGGGCTTTTTCAGATCCTTCTGCTCTTGGATCAGCTTTTCAAAATCGGTGTAGGTCAGAATGGGCATAAGGGGTCCGAAGATCTCCTCCTTCATCACGGCATCCTCCGGAGTCACCCCGTCCATCACGGTGGGGGCAATGCGCAAGCCCTTTTCGTCCCGCTCTCCTCCGTATACCACCTTCTTTTCGTCTATCAGCCTACAAAGGCGGTCGAAGTGCTTTTGGTTGACGATCCTGCCGTAATCGGGGTTGCTTAAGGGGTGAGTGCCGAATTGCTTTTCGATCTGCTTTTTGACTTCGGCAAGAAAGGCATCCTTCACCGATTCGTGGCAGAGGATATAGTCGGGGGCAACGCAGGTCTGCCCGCAATTGAGGTATTTGCCAAAGACGATCCGTTTTGCGGCAAGGGCAAGGTCGGCACTTTCGTCCACGATGCAGGGACTCTTTCCACCCAGCTCCAGAACGGCGGGGGTCAGATGCTCGACGGCGTGCCTTAACACCTCCTTGCCCACGCTCTGGCTTCCCGTGAAAAAGATGAGGTCAAACTTTTCGTCCAGTAAAGACTTGTTTTCCTCTCTGCCTCCTTCCACCACCGCCACGTATTCGGGAGGAAAGCACTCTTGGATGATGGTGGAAACGATCCGTCCCGTGGCGGGGGAATAGGCGCTGGGCTTGACGATGGCAGTGTTTCCTGCGGCAATGGCGTCGGCAAGGGGGTCAAGGGTCAGCAAAAAGGGATAATTCCAGGGGCTCATGATCAGCACGTTGCCGTAGGGAACGGCGATCTTGTAGCTGTGGGAATAAAACTGTGCCAGCGGAGTGGGCACTCTTTTTTTGCGGGTAAAGCCCTTGGTGTGGGAGATCATATAGCCGATCTCGGTGAGCACCAGACCGCTTTCGCACATAAATCCCTCATAAGCACTTTTTCCAAGATCGCTTTTCAGGGCGGCGTTGATCTCCTGCTCATGCGCCTTCACCGAGGCGTAAAGCTTCTTTAACTGTCTTTTGCGGAAATCCACGGGAAGGGTGGCGCCGCTCTTATAAAAGGCGCGTTGCTTTTCAAGAAGGGCTTTGATCTCTTGGCTTGTCATAATTCGTTACTCCAATCTGCGATCTGTTCATAAAACACCGCAAGCTCGTTTTTTGTCATCAGTTCGGGTACGGGATAGAGAGGATTTGCCTCCCGCTCGGCGTGCTTTGCCATAATGGAAATATCCTCTTTTCGGATTCCCGAAAGCCTTTTGGGAATGCCCATGGAGGCGTTTAACGCCTTCACGGCGGAAATGAATTTTTCTGCCCCTTCCTGGGGGCTGTCTTTTTCGGTGCATACCCCTGCGGCAATGCCAAGACGGTATAGCTTTTTGTGGACGGTCTGCCCGTATGCCTCTAAAAAATAGGGCAGGGTCACCGCGTTTGCAAGACCGTGGGGCGTGCCGTACTGTCCGCCCAGCGAATGGGCGACGGCGTGCACGTAGCCCACGTAGGATCTTGAAAACGCCCCGCCCGCAAGATAGGCGGCTTTCAGCATCTTTTCTCTTGCTTCAAGATCGCCGCCCTCGTCATACGCCCTTTTCAGGTTTTCAAAGACCAACGCGGTGGCTTCAAGCGCCATCCTACGGGTCTTTTTGGTGGTGGATCTGCCGATGTACGCCTCCACCGCGTGGGTTAAGGCGTCCATACCCGTTGTGGCAGTCAGATGCGGGGGCAGGGAGCGGCAAAGAGCGGGGTCAAGCAGGGCGTAGCGGGGAATGAGGGGAAAACTCATCAGCGCGTATTTGTGATGGCTTTTTTCGTCGGTGATCACCGCGGCAAGAGTTGTTTCACTTCCCGTTCCTGCCGTGGTGGGCACGGCAACGAGCAGCGGCAGGGGTCTTCGCACCCGCAGAATGCCGCCAAGCTGTGCAAGGCTTTTTTTTGGATAGGCGATCCGTGCGCCCACCGCCTTGGCGCAGTCCATTGCAGACCCGCCGCCGATGGCAACGAGCCCCCGACAGCCTTGCTTCAAATACAGGGCACGGGCGTCCTCCACGTTTTGCACCGTGGGGTTTGCTCTCGTCTGATCGTAGATGCAAAATCCGATCCCCGCCTTTTTCAGGCTTTCTTCAAGGGGGCGGGTCAGACCGTGCTCTACGATCCCTCGGTCTGTCACCACCAGCACCCTGTCAAGTCCTTCTTTTTGTAAGACTGCCCCGAGGGCATCACAGTCCGAAAGGATGACGGGATCTCTGTAGGGTAAAAAGGGAAGTGCGGCGCGGAATACCGCTTGGAAAAGGCGGCATCCCAGCTTTTTAAGAATAAACATTTAAGTGCGCCGCCTTTTCTCAGTCAAGATAGGAGAAATCAAAGGTGAAAACCGCATCCTCCTCATCAAATCCCTCGTTGCTCACCCACAAAACGGTCTTGTCGGTGAGATTATAAAGGGCAGACCAAACGGTGATGGTGTTGGAGTCGGTCTTGCCGTGCTCAGCGTCCCATCTTCTGCGCCCCACCAGCTTCAGAACGTCGAGTGCTTTTTGCTCGTCCATCACGCCCGCGGTGTTGGAGCCGTCGGGGTTGATGGCGGTCTCGATGCCGTCATAGCGGTCAAGACCGGTCATATCCTCGGCGTTTTCGTAATAGTCGGGGGTGACGATGAAATTGGTGATATATTGGAAGGCGTTTTCCCCTTCCTTTTGACCAAGGGAGGCATCTTTGTCATTATAGTAGACCCGCAGGGTGCGCTTGCTGCCGTCGGTATCGGCAGAGTCGGTGGCGTTTACCCATTCAAGGATGGCGGATCTGCCTGTGGCATCCGCAACCATATAGTGAAAGGAGGTGTTTGCGCTGTCGTGCAGGTCGTACTGCTTCACCAGCTCTACTGCCTCGTCGACAGAACCCGCATAGTCAAGGATCATCCGAAGCATGGTGGTGGAGGTCAGGTCGGGCTTGTCGGTCTGCTGATTTGTGGAGACGACCTCGCCCTCCTTGCCCTGATAGGACATATAGATGCCGCAGGACACCCCTGCCTCGTTGATGCCGTCAAGGGGCGCGTAGGCGGCGGCAAGGCAGAGCAGCTTATCGTAAAGCCCGTCAAGAGGGACATCGTCCTTGATGCCCAAAAACTGCAGATCCACGCTGGAGATGGAGGCGTATCTGCCCCTTCCCGGATTGGTTCTCACGATCATCGCCGTGGAGGTGGAAAAATCGTAGTTTCTTCCGAAATACCGATCGCCTTTGGCGGATACACCGGTGAAGGAGGAACAGCCGATGTTTGGAGAGGAGATGGTGATGGGAATGATGCCCTTGGTGATGTTTTCAACCACGAAGTTGATCAGTTCACCGTCGTTTGAGGCACCGCCCTGCTTCAAGAAGTCGTCAAAATAGTAGCCGCCCTTCACGTCCATCAGATAAACGGGGGCGCTTTTGTTTTGCTCATTTGCTTCAGCCAGCATCTTGATGGAGGCAACCGAGGATATCTCGTTTCCCCACAGCGCACCCACTGCGATCACTGCGGCAACAAGCAATGCCGCAAGGCAGGCACAGACGATGGCAACGGCTTTTTTAATAGTACTCTTCTTCATAAATCATTGGTCCTTTCTGTTTTGGCGTTCTTTGAAAACGATGATGTTGACATCTCAACAACTCGAGGCATTATAGCACAAACTCGTTGAGATGTCAACCTCTTTTTTGAAAGGCATTTGTTTTTTTGCCGACTGAAATCGACTCAAAGGACCAAGACAAGGAAAAAGGGGGCGTCTCAAATTGCAAATTTGAGACAGCCCCTCTTTTGAAGAACGGTTACCGTTTATTCGCTTCTCAGGGCGATCACGGGATCCTTCTTGGATGCCAGATATGCGGGAACCAGACCTGCGATGACATTGAGCAACACGCTGATGCCGATAAGGATGGGCACAGCGAGGATGGGCAGGGTGGCGTTGATGTTGTTTAGATTCGTCAGCTCGTGGATGATGGGGTTGGCGATCAGGCAGGCGATCAGGGTGACGATGATACCAAGTGCACCCGAGATGAAGCCTTCGATCAGGGTTTCCGCATTAAAGACCTGACGGACGTTTCTCTTGGAAGCGCCCAAAGACCGCAGGATACCGATCTCCTTGATGCGCTCCAACACCGAGATATAGGTGATGATGGCAATCATAATGGAGGAAACCACCAGCGAGATGGCAACGAAGGCGATAAGCACGTAAGAGATGGCGTTGATGACGGTGTTGATGCCCGACATCAGCGATCCCACAAGGTCGCTGACCTCTACCGTGTAGTTATCGTGGTCTTCTTCCTTCAGATCGGGATTTTCAAGCAGAGCTTGGTCGATGGCGTAATCGTTATACTTGGACACGAACGTCTTGATCTTATCCTTGCCGTTAAAGTCCACTGCGAAGAGCTGAATGGAGTTGATGCGGCTCTTGTCCTGATAGCCGATCTTAGACAGGTTTGTGTCATAGGTGGTGCGCTGATCCTCGGGCAGATAGTAGGCGGTGAGCTGCTCGTACTCCTCGTCGGTTACACCCGAAAGGGTCTGTGCCAGATTTTCCTCGGTGACCACGATGTTCTTTTTGAACTGCTCCAGCATTGTCCCTCTGCCTTCCTCCCCGATGGCTTCAAGGAAGGCATCGATCTGCTCCTTGGAATACTTGGGAGCAGACTTATCAAACATGGCAACGATGCCGTTAAAGGACTCGTCGTCCATCATGGAAAGAACGGCGGGCAGGCTTTCTGCGGTGATGGGCTGACCGGTCTGCTGAGAAAGCATTCCGATCAGTGCCATGGCACTCTGTTCATCAAGGCTTGCCACGAATTCGCTCAGGTTTGTCTTGGTATAGTTGGGGGCGTACATCTTTACGATGGCGGCAAAGGACTGATCATCAAGTGCCTGCAGGGTGGCGGGCAGACGCTCCTCGGTGAAGGCGGTCTGCATCATTTGATTGATCATCATGATCAGGCTCTGCTTTTGCTCGGTCTCCAGCATATCAAGGAAGACGTCGATGTTTTCCTTGGTGAACTGCATTTCCTCAAAGGTGGTGCCGCTGAATACGTCGTATTCGGGCGTTTCCTTTTGCTGAATAGCCAGATCGGTCTTTTCCACATCGGCAATGATCTCCTTGGTCAGTGCAGAGGTGTAGGCGATGGGGGAAGAAAGGGAGGTGGAGGTGGCATCGGGATTGGGACGGATGATTCCCACCACGGTCAAGTCTTTACCGTGCTCCTCGATAAACTGCAGCTCGTCAAAGAGCTGGTCCTCTCTGTGATCCTTCCAGATGGGATAGGTTTTGTCTCCAACCTTGTAGTGACCGCTGTTTTTGTCGGTGTAGTAGTAGTCGGTGGGCAGAAGGTAGGTGAAGGTGTGACCGATGAAGTCATCAAGCTCATAATAGAAGCCCTCTTCGATCTGGTTGTCATATTCCTTGTTGGGATCCATCAGAGATCCTAAGACCTCCTTGATGTTGGCGGGATCCATAAAGCCAAGGGCGTAGAGTGCCATGGTGCTGATGCGATTGTTTTCGCCTACAACAAGCACGACCTCGTTGGCACTTTGCGGCCAACGGCTATTCTCACCCACCAGATCGTATTGCTCCTTGACCACGGGATTGATGAGCTCTCCGTCAACACCCGCCAGCATCTCCTGATAGAAATTCATGCCGGTGTTGCCTCCCGCAAGTGCGGTAATAGAGGACATCATATTCTTGATCTCGTCGCCCATATAGTCAAAGATAGAGGTGGGATTGGTCTGCATTGCCTCCTTCTTGCCTTCGGAATCAATGATGCTGTAAACGGGGATGGTCAGATCGTAAATGTACTTATATGCGTTCAGACTTCCCGTCAACTCAGACTTGTGCTCCTCAAAATAGTCGATGAAATCTTCGATATTGTTGGTTTTGATCTGAGTCATGGCGCTCATCATGCTGCCAAGAGTATCATCGGGATAGATGCGATCCTCCTCAAACTCAAGCTGTTCGTTTTTGGTTTGGGTCATCGCCTCGTAGATGGCGGCGGTGTCGGAGGAATATTTGTTGATGCTCAGGGGATAGGTGGACAGGGTGTCCTCCTGCACCTGATCGATGAAGATCTGCACGCCGTTTGAAAGGGAGAGGATGAGGGCGATGCCGATGATGCCGATGGAACCCGCAAAGCTGACCAAAGCCGTTCTTGCTTTCTTTGTCAGCAGGTTCTTGGTGGAAAGGGAAAGGGCGGTGAAGAAGGACATGGACGCCATCTTTTCCTTTTTCTTTTTCTTCTTTTTAGCAGCTTTTTCGGTCTTTACCTCATCTTCTGCTTCTTGCACGGGAGCGGTATAGGGATCGGAATCGTCCACCACCAGACCGTCCTTCAATTTGATGATACGGGAAGAATACTCTTCAGCCAGATCGGGGTTATGGGTGACCATGATGATCAGGCGATCCTTGGAGATCTCCTTCAAAAGCTCCATGATCTGTACACTGGTGACGGTGTCAAGTGCACCTGTGGGCTCGTCTGCCAAAAGGATCTCGGGGTCGTTGACCAGCGCTCTTGCGATGGCAACTCTCTGCATCTGACCGCCTGAGAGCTGATTGGGCTTTTTGTGCAGTTGATCACCCAGACCTACCTTCTTTAACGCCTCCACGGAGCGGATGCGACGCTCTGCCTTGGATACGCCCGAAATGGTGGGGGCAAGCTCTACGTTTGCCAGTACGTCCATATGGGGGATCAGGTTGTAGCTTTGGAAGACGAAGCCGATGGAGTGGTTTCTGTAGTTATCCCACTCTCTGTCACCGTAACGTGCGGTGGATTTACCCGAGATGAACAGTTCACCCGTGGTGTTTCTGTCAAGACCGCCGATAATGTTTAAAAGGGTGGTTTTTCCGCACCCCGAGGGGCCGAGGATGGAAACAAATTCGTTTTTGCGGAATTCCAGATCGATGCCGCGCAGAGCCTGCACCTTCAGGTCACCGCCCACGTCGTATGTTTTTGTGATTTGTTGGAGTTTGAGCATAATTTTAGACCTTTCTTGCCATTTTACAGATACAGTATACCATCCTAAAATGAACTATAGTTGAACTTTTCCAAAAATGGTGTGAATATTTATGAAATTTATATTGAATTAAAAATAAAAAGGTAGTATGATAGCATCGAAGATGAGTATTGATGAATGAGAAGGAGACGCATATGTTCAATATTATGGTCGTAGAGGACGATCCCATTCAAAGAAGACTGATGCAAGCCGTTCTTGGAAGAGCGGGCTATACCGTACACACTGCCGCAAACGGGGTGGAGGGACTTGCCCTGCTTGACGAGCAGCACGTGGACCTGGTGGTTCTTGACGTGATGATGCCCGAAATGGACGGTTACGAATTTTCAAAAACCATCAGGGAGGGCGGAAGCACTCTGCCTATATTGATGGTTACCGCCAAGCAGACTCACAGAGATAAAAAAGAAGGCTTTTTGGCGGGTACCGATGACTATATGACAAAGCCCGTGGACGAGGAGGAGCTGCTTTGGCGGATCACCGCCCTTTTGCGCCGCTCCCGCATTGCTTCCGAAAGGAAGATCACCGTGGGTTCTACTGTTCTTGATTACAGCGGGATGACGGTTACCGAAAAAGGGGTACGCAGTGAGCCCCCCCAAAAGGAGTTTCTTCTGCTGTTTAAGCTTCTGTCCTACCCCGGGCAGATCTTTACCCGCCGCCAGTTAATGGACGAGATCTGGGCAATGGACTGCGATACCGACGAGCGCACGGTTGACGTGCACGTCAACCGCCTGCGGGATCGTTTCAAGGGCAATGAGGATTTTGAGATCGTCACCGTCAGAGGTCTTGGCTACAAGGCGGTATATCTGAAATGAAATACAAGTCACTCTTTTTCAAGACCGCCATGCTCATATTGGCAACCCAGCTTGCCATGGGCACCATCGTGGCGCTTTTAGTGATCGTAAGCTTTCATTTGCGCTTTCCCCTGATCCTGCTTATTTCAAGATCGCCCCTTATTATCCCTTTCTTCTGCGCAATTGCCAGCATGATCTTGTCTATGCTTGTTCTACCCGTTCTGGTCAAGCACATTTTAAAGCCTATGAAGAACTTGAACGATGCCATGCAAAAGGTGGAAAACGGTGACTTTTCCGCCCGCGTGGAGGTTCCCGCAGGCGAAGGGGATTATACCGATCTTTACAAAAACTTCAATCGGATGGCGGGAGAGCTTGAGGGGACCGAGCTGTTTCGCAAGGACTTCATCAACAACTTTTCCCACGAATTCAAAACGCCCATTGTGTCTATTCGCGGCTTTGCCAAGCAGCTTCAGTTGGACGATACTTTAAGTGAGGAGCAGAAAAGGGAATATATCGATTTTATTGTGAAGGAGTCCGACCGTCTGTCGGGGCTTTCCACCAACATTCTGCTTTTGACCAAGCTTGAAAATCAGCAGTATGTCACCGAGCAAAGCGAGTTCTATATCGACGAGCAGATCCGCCACACCCTCCTTCTTTTTGAAAAGCAATGGATGGAAAAGGAGCTTTTTTTGGACATAGACATGGACGAGCTTCTATATGAGACCGACGAGAGCGTTCTGTCCCACGTCTGGGTCAACCTGATCTCTAACGCCATCAAGTTTTCTCCCAAGGGAGGAAGACTTTCCATCTCCTTAAAGGAAGAGGGGGAGTGGATCGTTGCGCAGATCGGCGACGAGGGACCGGGACTTACGGAAGAGGAGATGGTGCGCATCTTCGACCGCTTTTACCAGACCGACCGTTCCCACACCACCGAGGGCAACGGCTTGGGGCTTGCCTTGGTCAAGCAGATCGGATTGCTTCTTGGAGCAACGGTGAAGGTGGAAAGCACCGTTGGAAAGGGGAGCACCTTCATTTTTGCCCTGCCCAAAAAGATGAGCCAGATGGCACAGCTTGT
>JAGBIB010000139.1 GCA_017935195.1 Clostridia bacterium | reverse complement strand
GGTGGAGAAGGTGGTGTGGCGGCAGTGGTCGGACCAGTAGGTGTCCACCACGCGGATCTCGGTGATGGTGGGATCGCGCTGTTCTTCGTTTTTAAAGTAGTTCTGCAGGAATTTCAGGTCGTCAAGGTCCATTGCAAGACCGAGGGACTCGAGCAGTGCCGAAAGTCCCTGCTCGTCAAGGGCGATGAAGCCTTCAACGGTTGCCACCGTTTCGGGCACGGCGTAGTCGATCTTCAGCGTTTCGGGCTTTTCAAGGGATGCCTCACGGCTTTCCACCTTGTTGATCACGTAGCTCTTGACAGTGTTCACGTCCTCTTGGGTAAGATTGCCTTCAAGGATATACACCTTTGCCGAGCGGACGGTGGGTCTATCGCCCCGGCTTTGCAGCTGGATGCACTGAGCGGCGGAGTCTGCTCTCTGGTCAAACTGACCGGGCAGGGGCTCCACGGCAAAGACCACGCCGTCATGTGCGGGCAGGTCGGCGAAAATATCGTCCAGCTGAGGTTCGGAGAAGACGGTCTTTGCCGATGCGGCAAAAAGCTCCTCGGAGATGCCCTCCACGTCATAGCGGTTCAAGAGTCTGACCCCGGTCAGTCCCTCAATGCCCACCAGATTTTTAAGCTCACTCTGCAGGGCGCTTGCCTCATGGGCAAGTCCTGCTTTTTTCTCTACGAATATTCTGAATACCATATAAATACTCCTTATTTTACCCCTTCAAGGGCTCTCTTGCCGATGTCGTGACGGTAGTACGCGTTTTCAAAGCCGATCTGCTCCACCATCTTGTAAGCACCCTTGATGGCTTCGGGCAGGCTTCCTGCAACTGCGGTGGCACCAAGCACTCGTCCGCCTGCGCTGACCACCTTGCCCTCCTTTTTCGCCGCGCCCGCCATGTAGACGGATGCCTTCAGCTCCTCGGGCACGGTGATCTCAAAGCCCTTTTCGTAGCTTTCGGGATAGCCCTTTGACGCCATAATGACACAGCAAGCGTGCCCATCCTTAAAGACCACGGGTGTGTCTTCCAGCGTGCCGTTTCTTGTTGCCATCATAATTTCTAAAAGGTCGCTTTCAAGCAAAGGCAACACCACCTGAGTTTCGGGATCGCCGAAGCGGCAGTTATACTCGATCACCTTGGGGCCGTCCTTCGTGATCATCAACCCGAAATAAAGGCAGCCCTTAAAGGTGCGTCCCTCGGCGTTCATTGCCTTGACGGTGGGTAAGAAGATCTCCTTCATGCACCGATCGGCAACCTCCTTGGTGTAGTGGGGATTGGGGGCAACGGTGCCCATGCCGCCGGTGTTTAAGCCTTTGTCGCCGTCCAGCGCTCTCTTATGGTCCATAGAGGAGATCATGGGCTTGACGGTCTTGCCGTCGGTGAAGGAGAGCACCGACACCTCGGGCCCCTCTAAAAATTCCTCGATGACGATGCGCTCGCCGCTCTTGCCAAACTTTCCTCCCGCCATCATTTCGCGGACTGCCGTTTTGGCGTCCTCTCTTGTTTCGGCGATGATCACGCCCTTTCCAAGGGCAAGACCGTCTGCCTTGATGACGGTGGGAATGGGTGCTGATTCAAGATAGGCAAGGGCGCTTTCAAGATCGTCAAAGCTTTCGTATTTTGCGGTGGGAATGCCGTATTTTTTCATTAAATCCTTGGAAAAGACCTTGCTTCCCTCAATGATCGCCGCATTGGCGCGGGGTCCAAAGCAGGCAATGCCCTGTTCTTCAAGGGCGTCCACGGCACCCAAAACCAGCGGATCGTCGGGAGCGACCACCGCAAAGTCGATGGCGTTTTCGGTGGCAAATTTCACGATGCCCTCGATATCGGTTGCCTTGACGGGCACGCAGACGGCGTCTTCGCCGTAGCCGCCGTTGCCGGGCAGGGCGTAGATGACCTCAACCTGCTTGTTTTCCTTCAGTTTTTTGATGATGGCGTGCTCTCTGCCGCCGCCGCCGACCACTAAAATGTTCATACGTTCTCCTTGTTTTGTGGGTTTTGTGGCAATTTTTGTGGGACTCTGTCCCACGCCCTGCCGAAAAACCTTTTTATAAAAAGGTTTTTGGATTTCCAAAAAAATTTGACCGAATATCTTTAAATACCTGCATCAAAAGCTTTTGGCGGGGTGCGGGGCAGCGCCCCGATATAAT
>JAGBIB010000138.1 GCA_017935195.1 Clostridia bacterium | reverse complement strand
GGTGGCGGCTTTGCCATTGCCGCAGGACTTGAGCAGGTGATCGACTATATCGAGAAGTTGGAGTTTACCGACGAGGATATTGAGCTGCTGAGAAGTAAGAACTGTTTCAACGAGGAGTTTCTTTCTTATCTGCGCACCTTCCGCTTTACAGGCGATATCTGGGCAGTTCCCGAGGGCACGCCCATCTTCCCCGGTGAGCCAATCATCACGGTGCGTGCCCCCGCTATTGAGGCACAGTTCATCGAGACCTACATCCTTCTGGTCATCAATCATCAATCCCTTGTTGCAACAAAGTCAAACCGTATCGTAAGAGCAGCTAAGGGACGTCCCGTCTTTGAATTCGGTTCCAGACGCGCTCAGGGCTCCTCGGGCGCCATTTTGGGTGCAAGAGCCTCCTATATTGCAGGATGCTCTTCTTCCGCCTGCGCCATCGCAGAAAAGCTGTACGGCGTTCCTGCGGCAGGTACCATGGCACACTCCTGGGTGCAGATGTTCGATACCGAGTTTGAGGCATTCGATACCTACTGCGCTATCTACCCCGACAATGCCACCCTGCTCATTGATACGTATAACGTGTTAAAATCCGGTCTTCCCAACGCCATCAAGGCGTTCAAAAAGCACGGCATTACCAAGGGCGGCGTGCGTATCGACTCAGGCGATATCACCTACCTTTCCAAGCGCATCCGAGAGGTTCTCGACAAGGAGGGACTGCCCGATTGCAGAGTGGTTGCTTCCAACTCTCTTGATGAGTACATCATCCGCGATCTGCTCCTGCAAGGCGCACAGATCGACGCTTTCGGTGTTGGTGAACGGTTGATCACCTCTAAATCCGATCCTGTTTTCGGCGGTGTTTATAAGCTTTGTGCTGTTGAAAATGCCGACGGTAGCATCCTTCCCAAGATCAAGATCTCCGAAAACCCGGCAAAGATCACCACGCCTCACTTTAAAAAGGTCTATAGACTCTTTGAAAAGGAGAGCGGCAAGGCAGCAGCAGACCTACTTTGCGTCTTTGATGAGGTCATCGACGACACCAAGCCCCTGACCATCTTCCATCCTCATTACACGTGGAAGGAGAAGACGCTGACGAACTTCGTTGCAAAAGAATTGCTGGTGCCCGTTTATCAAAACGGCAAGCTGATCTATAGCTGCCCCACCACCGCAGAGATCCGCTCCTACTGCCTTGAACAGATTGGTCTTCTCTGGGATGAGGTCAAGCGCTTCGACAACCCTCATGCCTACTATGTGGACCTTTCCCGCAGACTGTGGGAGATCAAGCACGACCTGCTCCGCCAGAAGAGCAAAGGCTGATTCAGATCAGCCAAACAAAAAGATCCGTGAAGCACTTCACGGATCTTTTTTACATTCGATTATTTTTTCTTCTTGGTCACGATCACAACTGCGATCACAATACCGATTACAACCAGAATTATTACGGGAATTGCAACAATCAAAGCGATGGGCAAACTACCGTTGTTCTTGTTTTCACTATCACCGGGCTTGCTTTCAATTCCGGAAGCAGAGGTCTCAGGTGCAGGTGCGCTTTCCGAAGGCTCTGCGGGAATGTCGGTGGTAGGATCATCGGAAGACAATTCATTGGAAGTGTGGTTATCGGAGGGCGTAGGATCTTCCTCAGAAGGAGAAACAGAAGGCTCAACCACAGGAGGTGCTTCGTTAGAAACCTTTATGGTGAGGGGTTGCGTGTAGATAGTGTAACTCTTGCCTGCATCAAGCTTCTGTGCGTAGCTGATAAGGAAGCAGATCTCTCCTTCTACACCGTCCTTCAGAGTAACTGCAAGACCTTCCGCTTTTTCGATCAGTTCTTCACCTTCAATAACGGTTAAAACGGCATTCTTTGTAGCGTCGGTGGTCTCTCTCTTGTAGCTGGTTACTTCTGCTTTGATTTGTGCCGTGCTTCCGGGAAGGACGTATTCACTATAGCTAACAGAAAGAGATTTGGTCAGTTCACCGATAATTGCAGAATAGTCGCCTGTAATTGCAGTATATCCGTACAGAATGCTGCTATAGAGCTGTGACTGATTGTTGATCGTATAGGGCCAAACGGTTACGCCTCTGTAGGTAGCGGCTCTTACATAAGGTGCAGAAAAACCGCTGTAGCTGGGATTAAGGGTACCATTGTGCTCCTGTACCTTTCTTACAGCTTCCTTCAGAGATTCATCTGCCTTCATAGCATTTGAAGGAATGGTACCGTAGAGCAGACCGACCGTCATTTCAGGGAAATGCTCAACCATCGCATCGTGCTGGCCGGTAGATTCATATGCAATTACGGTCACCTGATCGTATATCTCATATTCATCCACAAGTGCCTTAAAAATGGGAACAATGGTGCTCTTTGCGCTCTTAAATTCGATAACAAGCTGAACATCTTTTCCTTTAAACGCCTCAAAGAGCTCTCTGAGAGTGGAAAGCTTGTAGCCGGTATATTCGATCTTCTCACCGTTTGCGTCAAGCTTATAGCTTCCATCCTCGTTCTTTTCATAGTATCCTGCGTAGTAAAGAGACTTCAATTGCTTCAGACTCTTGCTACCAATGCCCCATGATACAGACTTTCCTGTAGACTCAGCCTTCATATTGGTGGTGGTGGAATTGTGATTGATGACGATCTGCTTGTCTGCGGTCAGATAAATATCAACCTCAATTGCATCCGCACCGTTTTCATAGGAAACAAGTGCATTTTCAACGGTATTTTCGGGGGCATCTGCAACCGAAGGTGCCGTTCCTCTGTGGCCGATATTCACGGGCGATCTGGTAAGCGTATCGGAAACCAAGGAATTGGTACCCACGTCTACAAGAAGGCTGGTATTGTCAGAAACAATACCATAAGCAGAGGATAGCAGAAGATAGAGCGCATCCTTTTTGCTTTCAAGACCGTCATTTGCCTTGATCCAAGTGGTCATACCATATCTGCCCAGCTTTGAAATGTCGTCCTTTGCAGCAACGCTCTGAGGCAGAATCACAACCTTGGCAAGGGCTGAGTTGACAGTCTTGCGGATGTCAAGAAGCTCTTCGGGAGTCAAATCGGTCTTGTCAGCATATTTCGTTGTCAGATCCACGATACCACGGGCAATGGGATAAGTGGTTCTTGAAAGCTTGATAAGAGCAGGGTCGCTTGCAACAACAAAGCAGTCCTCATATCCGATAGACTCAAGTGCGGTGCAGAGTGCCTTCACCGTAGCCTCGTCCTTGACATAAAATGCGGGAATGATGCTGTTATCCGAGGCATCTTCCAGCGATGTAAGATCATATGAGCCGATCTGCTTTCCCTGTGCATCAGTAATCTTCAGGCTACTGTCAACATAGAAAATTGCCACAGCAGGCTTGCTTTCTCTTGCAAACAGTTCGGTAAGTTCTTTTTCGGTATCAATCACTTCAGAGAGAGCGATACCGCCTGCAATATTGGTCTTTTCCTGAGAAACCTTATTGAATTCTCTGGGAGGAACGTAACTGAAATCATAATTGCCATCTGCCTTGGCGTTGGTG
>JAGBIB010000137.1 GCA_017935195.1 Clostridia bacterium | reverse complement strand
CGGTATTCCTCTATTCACTTCAGTATACTATATTTTTTGCCGTTTGTAAATAGTTTTTTTGCAGAGGCTTTGTAAAATCTACGGGATATCCGCCCTTTACAGTCTTGATATAGCGATCTGATCGTATATCTCCACCCGTACTTCGGGCAAAAGTGCCTCTACTGCCGCCTTTAAGGTGTGACAGACCGGTCTTTCGGTATAGTCGTGACCTGCGGCAAAAAGGCAGAGGGCGTTTTCCCCCGCGTCAAGCAGATGGTGGTGGCTTGCCTCGCCCGTCAGGTATCCGTCAGCCCCTGCCAAAAGAGCGTCCTTCCATTCTCCGCCCCCCGAGCCGCCAAGCAGGGCAAGGCGCTCGATCCTTTTTTGGGGCAGGCTTAACGTAAGCTGAGGACAGCCCAGCTTTTCCTTGATCTGCTCTGCCAGCTCGCTGCCCTTTTTTGCCTCGGGCAGTCTGCCGATCCGTCCCATGGGAAGCCCCTCCACCTCAAAGGAGGTGACCTCCGAAAGCCCAAGAAGGGTCGCCAGCGTATCGTTGACCCCGCCCTCGGCGCAGTCGAGCCTCGTGTGGAAGGAAAAGACCGAAATGCCCTTTTCGTAGAGCATCAGCGCCCTTGCCGAAAGGGGATCCTTGGGGTAGAGGGCGTCAAGGGGGCGAAAGAGCAGGGGGTGGTGGGTCAAGATCAGATCAAAGCCGCCAAGCAGGGCTTTTTTGGCACAGTCTGCCGTCAGATCCAGGGCCACAAGCACTCTGCAGACCGGTTGCTCACCGTCCTTCATCACCATAATGCCGTCGTGATCCCATTCTGCCGAGAGGGCAGGGGGGTAGGCTTCGTTTAATTTTTGGTAAAGCTCGATGTGTTTCAAAGGTGTGTTCTCCCTTTCGGCTTATTTTTCGCTCAGTTCCTTTTCGATCAGAGCAAGGAGGGCGTTTTCCTGCTCCGCATCCACTCCGTTTTTTCTTTTGGCTTCGGTGACCTGAAGAAGCTGCTCCTTCTTTTTTTCAAGCAGGGAAAAATACAGCTCGTCCCGTTCTTCTTTTTTGACCCTGCCGAACAGCAATTCAAGGGGAGAAAGGTCATAGGGCGTGCCTTCGTAGTGGGCGCAGATCAGAGTGTAGATCCGATGCTCCTCTCTGATCCTGCATTCTTTTTCGATGACAAAGCCCGCTCCCGAAAGAAATTCCCTTAAAAGCTCGCCCTTGGTCATGGGCTGAAGGATGAGGCGGATGCCGCTGTTTTTTACGAAGGGGGCATCGCCCACGATCTCCGCGATGGTCTGCCCGCCCATGCCCGCAATGACGATATCGGTGGGGGCGTATTCTTCAACGCCCTGCAGACCCGGGGTGAGCAGGGTGGTGACCTTGCTCTTTAAACCGTATTTTTTCACCGTTTCCTCGGCTCTTTGAAGGGGACCCTTCACGATGTCGGAGGCGATGGCGCTTTTGATCCTGCCCTCTTTTAAAAGATAGGCGGGCAAAAGGGCGTGGTCTGTGCCCACGTCGGATAAAACGGCGCCTTGTCTTACCAGCTTTGCCGCGGCAAGCAGGCGGGGGGATAGGATGGGTTCCATAACTCTCTCGTTTCGCTTACTTTATCGTTTGTGCGGCGTTGCCGCGATTTTTGTGCGCGCGCCCTTTTCGGGACGGTTTGGGCAAAAGGAAAAAACGCCGAAAAAAGGGGCTCTTCGGCTCCTTTCTTCGGTCGCTTTTTTGTTACTTTTTCTCTGCCAGGAAGGCGTTGAGCTTCTTTACCAGAGCGTCTGCATCGGTGCCGTGTACGGCGCAAGCCATTTCCACAGACTCGCCTCTTGCGGAGGGGCAGCCAAGGCAATGCATACCGATCTCAAGGAAGAAGGGAGCGCACTCGGGGGCGTTATCCAGGATATCGCCGATGATGGTTTCTTTGGTGATGACCATATTTCATATTCCTTTCTTAAAAACGTACTTCTCCTTTATTATACCCGAAAGCGAAAAAAAGTCAACGGGCAGAGGGAATTTTTCTTGCACTTTTCTTATTTTTGTGATACACTATAGGCAAAGCGGAGGCGATATCTCCGCCCCGAAAGGAGAATGCAATATGGATTGCTTGTTTTGTAAGATCGTGAAGGGGGAGATCCCCTCAAAGAAGGTATACGAGGACGAAAAGGTTCTTGCCTTTTACGATATCGCCCCCCAAGCCCCTGTGCACGTGCTGGTCATTCCCAAGGCACATATCGGCGGAGTGGACTGTATTGACGGTGAAAACCTGGGGGAGGTTGCCTGCGTGCTGGAGAAGATCCCGCAGATTGCCCGCTCCCTTGGTCTTGAAAAGGGCTACAGAGTCATTTCAAACGTGGGCGAGCATGGCTGTCAGAGCGTTCGTCACCTGCATTTCCACGTTCTTGGCGGAGAACAGCTTTCCGATAAGATGGCTTGAGTTCAAAACCTGGCGGTTTTGAACTCCGGCGGAGTTAGGAGTGCGGAGTTTCGGAAGTTTTTCGCCTGTGGGCAAAAACGAATAAATTAAAAACCGAAACACACAAAAACTTTTGAACGTGTATTCCCCCAAATCTTCCAAAGTTTTTGGGGATTCCTAAGCCCCTTTTTACAAAAAGGGGCTTAGGCGGATTTTCAAGGCGGAGCCTTGAATATAATGCAAATAAAGGAGAAAAATATGAAGCTTGGTGTCATGTCGCCCGTGCTTGGCGGGCTGAGTCTTGAGGAAATGATCAAATATCTGTCGTCCTTGGGCGTGCAGAGTCTGGAGCTTGGATGCGGCGGCTATCCCGGGAAGGCGCACTGCGACGGCGCGGACTTCCTTGCTCATCCCGAGAAGATCGAGAATTTAAAGAAGGTGCTTGCCGAAAACAACATGGAGCTGTCGGCTCTTGCCTGCCACGGCAATCCCCTCCATCCCGATAAAGAGATCGCCGAGCGCTTTGAAAAGGATTTTGATGCGGCGGTCCTGCTTGCCGAGCAGCTTGGTGTGAAGACGGTGGTTGCCTTCTCGGGCTGTCCCGGTGACTGCCCTGAATCCAAATACCCCAACTGGGTCACCTGCACCTGGCCCAACGACTTCAAAAAGATCCTTGCATGGCAGTGGGAGGAGGTACTGATCCCCTACTGGAAGAAGAAGGCGGAGTTTATGAAGGCGCACGGCGTCAGAGTTGCCTTTGAGATGCACCCCGGCTTTATGGTCTACAATCCTCCCACCCTCCTTCGTTTAAGAGAGGCAGTGGGCGACACCGTGGGTGCCAACCTTGACCCCTCCCATCTCTTCTGGCAGGGCATCGATCCTATTGCCGCCATCCGTGCGCTCAAGGGTGCCATCTATCATTTCCACGCCAAGGATACCAAGATCGATGCCATCAACACCTCGGTCACAGGCGTGCTGGATACCGGCGCATACGGCGACATTCTCAGCCGTTCTTGGGAATTCCGCACGGTGGGCTACGGTCACGGCACCGAAATGTGGAACGACATCATTTCCACCCTGCGCGCGGTGGGCTATGACGGTGTCATTTCCATCGAGCACGAGGATCCCCTCATGTCTCCCAAGGAGGGACTTGAAAAGGCGGTGGCATTCTTAAAGGACGCCATCATCTTTGAAAACCCTGCCGAAATGTGGTGGCAATAAGGCTGTTATATTTGAAGGCGGCTTGGATCTTGCATAAAAATGAGACCGTCCTCTGTATGGCCGAAAGAGCGTTTTTGGCCGAAAATGGGATGATTTTGTGAAAAATGTCTGTTAAAGTATTTTTTAAATTATTGAAATAATGGTTGGCGTGTGCTATAATGGCAGTACCACCCAATGCCTTGACGGCAAGAGCTTCGGAGGAAATGAAGATGAAATGTAGCCATTGTGGAAAAGAAACACCCGAGGGATCGGTGTTTTGCATCAACTGCGGCTCCTTTATAGAAGTGACCGCCCCTGTAACGGAACAACCCGTACCTGCACCTGCACCTG
>JAGBIB010000136.1 GCA_017935195.1 Clostridia bacterium | reverse complement strand
TTGCCTACAACAAGGATATGCAGGAGGATAAGGAAGCCATTTTCGACGCCGTTGACACGGTGAAGATGTGTCTGGAGGTCTTTATCCCCATGATCGCCACCATGAAAGCCATCCCCGAGAATATGTATAAAGCCGCAGGTCAGGGATTCATCAATGCCACGGACCTTGCCGACTATCTGGTCAGAAAGGGAATGCCCTTCAGAAGTGCCTACAAGGTGGTGGGGCAGACGGTGGCTCTCTGCATTAAAAAGGGCGTTGTGCTTGACGAGCTGGCAATGGACGAGTACAAGGCGCAAAGCGAGCTGTTTGAAGAGGATCTTTATGAGGAGATCTCCCTTGAAACCTGTGTAAAGAAGCGTATATCAGAGGGAAGCACCGGACCTGCATCGGTTGAAAAGCAGATCGCTTGCTTTAAAGAGAAGATCAAGGAGTTGAAGGCGTAAGCCGATTTGAAGGAATGAAAAAGGTATTTATCGACGGAAGTGCGGGTACCACCGGACTTCGCATCAAGGAGCGGCTTTCCGCAAGAACGGATCTGACCCTGCTTACCCTGCCCGAGGAATTAAGAAAGGACGACGGGGCAAGAAAAGAGAAGCTCAACGAAGCCGACATCGTCTTTCTCTGCCTGCCCGATGCAGAATCTGTCAAGGCAGTATCGATGATCGAAAACGAGAATACGGCGGTGCTGGATACCTCCACCGCTCACCGTACCGCACCCGGCTGGGCGTACGGTTTTCCCGAGCTTGGAAAGGACCATTTTGAAAAGATCAGAACGGGCAAGCGTATTGCCGTGCCCGGTTGCCACGCCAGCGGATTTATCGCGCTGATCGCCCCCCTCGTGCGGGCGGGCATCATTATGCCCGATACGATTCTTTCATGCACCTCGCTGACAGGCTACAGCGGCGGCGGCAAAAAGATGATCGCACAGTATAACGAGGAGGGAAGAGACGCCCTTCTTTCCGCTCCCCGAACCTACGGGCTTACCCAGACCCACAAGCACTTAAAGGAAATGAAGGCGCTGTGTCTGCTGGACGAGGAACCCCTCTTTATGCCCATCGTTTCGGATTTCTATAGTGGCATGAGCGTGTCCGTACCCCTGCACGATAAGCAGGTTTTGGGCATTCTGTCGGACATCAGAGAGGTCTACGCCTCCCTTTATAAGGGGCCGATCGTTCGCTTTGTGGAGCATAGCGACGAGGAGGGCTTCCTTTCGGCGGGCAAGCTCAGCGGCAAGGACGGCATGGAGATTGCGGTCTTCGGAAATGAAAGAAGATTTGCCTTAAACGCCCGTTACGACAATCTGGGCAAGGGCGCTTCGGGTGCGGCGGTGGAATGCATGAACATTCTGCTGGGTGTTGACCCCACCACCGGCTTGGAGCTTTAAAAGTGAGGAAATAAGAATGGTGAACTATATTGAGGGCGGCGTTTGCGCCGCAAAGGGCTTTTTGGCGGCGGGCATCCATTGCGGCATCCGCAAGAACCGCCAAAAGAGGGATCTTGCCCTGATTGTCAGCGAAAAAAAGGCGTCTGCGGCGGCGGTGTATACCACCAACCTTGTAAAGGGCGCACCCCTGCAGGTGACCAAGGATCATATTGAGAACGGCTACGCGCAGGCGGTAATCTGCAACAGCGGAAACGCCAACACCTGCAATGCCGACGGCGTCGAGATCGCGGAAAAGATGTGCGATCTGGTGGCAGAAAAGCTGCCCGTTGCGGCAGAGGACGTGGTGGTCGCCTCCACCGGGGTGATCGGTCAAAGACTCTCCCTTGACCCCATCGCCGCAGGAATGGATGAACTGGTTGCCGACCTTGGCAATAACGGTGATCACGCGGCAGAGGCCATTATGACCACGGATACCGTAAAAAAGGAGGTCGCCGTTTCCTTTCAGGTGGGCGGCGTGACCTGCAAGATCGGCGGCAATGCCAAGGGCTCGGGAATGATCCACCCCAATATGGCAACCATGCTCGTCTTTATCACGACCGATGCGGCTATTTCGCAGGAAATGTTGCAGAAGGCCTTGTCGACCGATATTCAGAACACTTTCAATATGATTAGTATTGATGGAGATAC
>JAGBIB010000135.1 GCA_017935195.1 Clostridia bacterium | reverse complement strand
TTTATTCGCCTCCAAAAACTTGCGAAGCAAATACCACTCGGCGTGAGCCGAATACCACTGCGAAGCAATATCACTCGCCGCAGGCGAATAAAACTGCCCAACTTCCTTATGAGAAGTTGGGCAAGGCAGTCTTTTTTGTTATACTATTTTACGCCTTGCCCTCTGCCTTTTTTTCCTTTGCCCCCTTGATCCATTTGGGAATATAGATGGGTGCCAAAAGCACCAGGCAAATGACCAGAAGCAGGGGGATGAAGAGCAACAGATACGCCAGCTTCACGGGCAGGATATCGTATGCAATAGAAAGCAAAGCGTTGGTGTCCGCCTTGACGGTGAACATATAGTTGGGTGCGCATTCAGCACCCCCAAGGCCCAGCGCAGGCACACCCACGTTGATCAGGTGGCAGAGCACCGTCAGTCCGCCAAGCACCCCGATGGAGCCCAGCGCCATTTTGAAATTGGGCTTGACCAGACCCAGGGTGACCAGTAGCACGCCGAACAGCGTGATGATCATATGCTGGGAATAGAAGGAGATGGCGCTGATATCGTAGATGGGCAGCTCTAAAAAGGTAGCCGTGGGAATGAGCAGTGCCATCAGACCGCCTGCTGTGGAGACGAAATAGCAGAAGCTTTTCAAAAGAGAGCTTTTGAAGAGCATTGCCAAAGGGAAAATAAAGACGGTCATACCGCACAGATGCAAGGGCAGATTTTCCCAGATGATGAACCAAGCCTCGTCGCACTCTCTGAAGGTGCGGATGAAGTAGATGGCGGAGTTGGTTAAGGCAAGGATCCACATAAAGACCGTCTTGGTCTTTAAGGAGCGGTTTTTAAAAACGAAGGTGAGGACGAAGCCCATCACCACGGTAAGTGCGAGAATGAAGAAGTGCCAGAAGTTTAAGAATTCAACGTTCCAGTTCAAAACGGTTCCTCCAATGTCGAATTACGGCACATTTTGCGCCTTTTCAAAACGGCATACAGTATAACACGAAAAGACGGAGAAATCAAGGGCAAATGTGGACGAAAGTTTAGTAGAAGAACAAACTTTTGTGAACTTTTCGTGTCTGACAGCCAAAACCCGACCCGAACGCACTGCATTCGGGTCGGATTTTGATTTTAGTCTTGATTTTAAAGGGATATTTTGTGAATCGGCTTTGTCAAAGGGTATCCCTGCCCGCGATCACGTTTAAGAGCTTGGTCACGTCGGAAATGGAGATTTTGCCGTCGCCGTCAAGATCTCCTGCCTGCTTCTTTTGGCAGATGCAAAGCCCCAAATAGCTTTTTCGATAAATTTTGCCGCCGTCCCAAAAGGGACGGCGGCATAGGAGTCAGTCCTTGGGGTTGACGTAGTTTTCCAGTTTTTCGGCAATGGGCTTGGAGATCTCACGCTTAAAGGGCAGTTCCGCCGCTTGATCCAGGCGGTTGGTGACCTTCACGGCAAAGTCGGTAGCCTCCGCCAAACGCTGTGCTGACAGCGGCCAGGGAATATCGAAGCGGGAGTGACCGCCTGCCTGACCGTCGCGCATATAGCCGATGGCAGGCACGCCCTTGTGGGCAAAGGGGGTGGAGTCGGAGGAGTGGATGTCCTCGTCCACACGGGTGATGAAGCCCACCTCCTTGGATAAGAACTTGACAAAGAACTTCAATTCCTCGTTTGCGGTGATGAGCAGTCTGTGGCGTCCGATCTCGGTGCCCGTCATATCGAAATTCTGACAGAGGATGATCTTGTCCATCAGCTCTTCGTTGGCGTTCACGTATGCTCTTGAGCCAAGCAGTCCCTGCTCTTCAGATCCGCACCAGATGAAGCGCATGCTGTGACGAGGAGGGTTGTTTAAATAGTAGCGGTAAAGCTCCAAGATGTTGGCAGAGCCCGAGGCATTGTCCCAGGAGCCAAGACCGTAGATGGTGGAATCGTAATGTGCGGTGAAGAGGAATTCCTTTTCGGGGCATTCGGTACCCTTGATATAGGCGATCACATTTCTGGAGATATGCTCCTCGTCCTGTCCCTGCAGCTCCATTTTTACCTTTTTTGCACCCTTGTGCATCAGGATGATGGCATCCTCTGTGCGCATGCAGAGTCCCGGAAGCTTGCCGCTCTTGTCGGTCAGCCGGGGGCGCAGGAAGCGCCGGTCAAGGTCGGTCTTCTCTCTGTCGTCCTGATAAGCACCCGAGAAGGTGAGAAAGCCCACGGCACCCGAGGCGGTCAGTCTTTTATATACTGCGGGAGGGGTGGAATTGATCAGCACGATCTTTCCTTTAGCACCCTTGAAGTTTTCCTCCTCGCCCTGCTCGGCGTAGAAAAGCTCAGCTTCGATCTCCCCCTCGGTAGATCCGCTTCGGCCGATACCCGTGACGGTGATCTCCTCTTCGTAAGGCTCGGTCACCTTCAAGGTCGCCTTGCTGATGCTGTAGCCGGGAATGGGAAACTCCCAAATCTCGGCACTGCCGCCAAGGGCTTCGATCTCCGAAACGATCAGCTCTGCGGCTCTCTTCTCATCGTCCGTTCCGCCAAAGCGGTTAAAGGACAGACGGTTTAAAAAATCCATTTGAAATTCGGCGCTGTTTTTGGTGTTCATAGCTTACTCCTTTATATTGGGACGTTGTCCCAAACCCTATTTGGGGAACTTTTTATAAAAAGTTCCCCAAAACCCTTCAAAAATTTCTGACGGGGGAATGCATTCCGCACTCCGCACTATTTATTGTTTTTCTTCCACGAAGTACATCAGGCTTGCGGTGTCCTTTTCGCCTGCAAGAGGCAGCACCAGACCTGCACGCAGTTCTTCGCCTGTGTATTTGCTTCCCGAAAGAAGATCTACATAGGTCACGCCCTTCTTTGCTTCCTTGATCTTTAAGGTCTTGGTCACGCCCTTCTTGGCACTTCTCTTTTCGATGAGCGAGAAGAGGATCTCGGAGCGGTCTTCGTTGGTGTAATAATAGGATGAATAATCGGAAAGGAAGGGGCAGGCGATGCAGTAGTAGTCGCCAAGGCGCACAAGATGCTCAAAGGACTTATATTCCTTCACCTGTCTTGCCATTTCCTCCTTGATGGGAGCGGTCATATTCAGAATGTTCAATTCATATCCCAGCATGCCGCCCACCGCAACCTTGTAGCGGTAGTCAAGAGACTTCATATCCTCTCCGGGGTTGGAAACGTGGCAGGACATGGTTGCAGCAGGATAGGCAAGCAGGGAGGAGCGCTGCATCCACACTCTGGCGTAGGGCCAGGTGTTGTCGCTGGTCCAGATCTGGAAGCCGTACTGCATCATACCAAGATCATATCTGCCGCCGCCGCCCGCACAGGTCTCGATCACGGTGTCGGGGAAATGCTCCTCGAACCATTTCAAGAGGCGGTAAACGCCCTTCATAAAGCGGAAGGGCACCTCGTCCTGACGGTCTGCGGGCAGGGTGGGGGAGTAGATGTCGCAAAGATGGCGGTTGGCATCCCACTTGAAGTAGTCCACGGGCACGCCCTCAAAGGTTTTGGTGAAGGAGTCGATGAGATAGTCCACCACCTCGGAGTTGGACATATCAAGAACCAACTGTTCTCTTGAAAGGGAGGGCTCACGTCCCGGCACCGCAAGCACCCATTCGGGGTGGGCACGGTAAAGGTCGGAGTCGGGATTGATCATTTCGGGTTCAATCCAGATGCCGAAGGAGATACCGTTTTGCTTCACGCCCTTGACGAAGGGGGCAAGACCGTTTTTGAATTTGTTGGTGTTCACGTACCAGTCGCCAAGGCCTGCGCGGTCGTGGTTTCTTGCACCAAACCAGCCGTCGTCCATCACCAGCATATCAAAGCCCACCTTTGCCGACTCCTCAGCAAAGCGGAGCAGCTTTTCTTCATCAATGTTGAAGTAGCAGGCTTCCCAGGTGTTTAAAACCACGGGGTGGGGCTTTAGTGCCTTTTTGGGCATGATGCGGTTGCGGGTGAAGTTGTGGAAATTGCGGGACATCTGTCCAAGACCCTTAGAGGAATAGGTCATCACCGCCTCGGGAGAGGTGAATTCTTCACCGGGCAGAAGGGTATAGCCAAAGTTTTCCTCGCCCAGACCCAGCTGAACGCGGGTGCGCTCGGTCTGATCTACCTCCGCTTCGTCAAGAAAGGAGCCCGAATAAACCAGATTGAAGCCGTAAACGTCGCCCTTTTCCTCATTTGCCTTCTGGTCGCACACCGCCATAAAGGGATTATACTGATGGGAGGAAGCGCCTCTTCTGGAGCAGATCGACTGCACGCCGTGATGAAGGGGGGCTCTCTGATAATTTCTTTCGTCCACGTGACCGCCCCACAGGGTGATCAAATCGTAGTCGCAGGAGGGAAGATCCAGTGTCATAGACATACACTTTTCGATCTTGACTGCGCTCTTTCCTTTGTTTTTGATGAGAATGTGACGGGTGATCACGTCTTCCTCATAGAAAACGGTGTAGTAAAGGAGCAGCTCACATCCGGTGAGGTCATCCGCCATTTTGATCTCCAACGTTTTGGTGTCCTCGTCCCCTCTTGCCTGAGGAAGACCCTCGATCTCATGGGTTCCGTTGATGTAACGGTAGGAGCGGTAGACGAAATCGGTCACACCCGTGCCGTCAGCACCCTTTAATTTCAAGGCGGCGGTGCGGAAATCTCCCGAGCCGAAGAAGGAATATTCCTGAGGGAAGATGTCGGGCGACCAGCTGTTGCCCGCCTCCTTCAAATAGGGGGAGAAGGAGACCACGTAGGGCTCGTAGCGTTTGAATGCCGCTGTCTTTTTTCCGTAATACTGATGGACGAGATATCTGTCGCACTCTACGGAAAAGGCGTAGGCGGTGTTCTTGGTGGTCAGGATGAACGTTTTGTCTGATTTTTTAAACTTGATCGGCATAATGCACCTCCTTTATACGGATCACCGTACGGACACATCATACCATAAATAGGAAATAAAAACAAGTATGTGACGAAATATTTTCGTAAAAAAACGCTGTGGCAATTGCTTTTTTCAAAGAAATGTGGTATAGTCTATCGTAGTGAATTATTCAAAAAGCCGACGGCTTTTATCGAAAGGAGCATTATGTCTTCCACTCTGAATCTGAAGGAGCGAACCGAATATGCAGGTATTGACCTGTTTAAGCTGATCTTTTCCTTCTTCATCGTTTTCATCCATTGCCACCCCTCGGGAACGCTGTCTTATCTGACGGCAAACGGGGTGGGGCGTCTGGGCGTCCCCTTTTTCTTCTGCGCCGCAGGCTATTTTCTTGCAAAGAAGATCTATTCCGCCGAAAATTCCCTTGCGGGATGGAAGAGCATCGGGGCGTATCTTTTAAGAATTTTCAAGATGTACGCCCTATGGACGGTGATCTATCTGCCCATGATCTACGTCAAATACGTGCTTTTGAACAAATGGGATTTTTCCCGTTGCCTTGAGGAATTCAAGGAAGCCTTTTTCTTCACGGGTAGCTTTTCTCAGCTTTGGTATCTGCCCGCCCTGCTGGTTGCCGCAGCGATCGTGGCGTTGCTTGCAAAATGCCGTATCCATCCTGCCATCATCGTGACCCTGGGCGTTGGACTGTTCGTTATTGGTATGTTTAACGAGGCATACGGTGGTCTTTGCCCCGAATGGCTGAAAGAATGGTTTGTGGAGCATTACGATCCCACCTTCGTGCGCACCCGAAACGGACTCTTTTTCGGTACGGTCTTCGTGGCGATGGGCTTCTTCTTTGCAAAAAAGGACAAGTTTGAAAAGAACTATCTGCTGGATGCGGGAGGACTTCTCTTCTTCGGTATTCTTGTTTGCATGGAAAGCTATATGCTTTATAAGGGAGGCTATTCGGGAAGCAGATACGGAATGTATCTGTCGGTCATTCCCGCCACCTTCTTCTGCTTCCGCTTGGCAAGAACCATTGAGCTGCCCGTCAAGCCCAAAACTGCCTTAAAGATGCGCAAGGTCAGCACTCTGATCTATCTTTCCCACCAGTTTATGAACGCTCTGCTCATTTCCTACGTGCCCAACTATCTGGTAAAGCAGGGATACATCAAGAGCCTTGGCTTGAACAACACCAAGGAGGGCTTTTTCATCATCCTCTTTGCCGCCCTTGGCTTTTCGATGATCATCACCCATCTCGGCTCCAAGAAGAATTTCGTAGGCAAGATCTGCCGATTCCTGACCTGATATGACAAAGAAGGAATATGCGGGCATCGACCTGTTTAAGCTGATCTTTTCCTTTTTCGTTATCTTCATTCATTGCCATCCCAAGGGAGATCTGTCCTTTGTGATCGCCAACGGTGTCGGGCGCCTCGCTGTCCCCTTCTTTTTTGTGGCGGCAGGCTATTTCCTTGGAAAAAAGGTGCTTTTTGCCGACAAGGAGGGGAGAAAAAGGGCAAGCATCGCCTTTTTGCGGCGCATTCTGAAGATGTATCTCATCTGGACGGTCATCTATCTTCCCCTGACGATGATCACCTTCACGGTGGGGCAGGGAATGGGATTGAAGGAAAGCATTCTTGAATATATCCGCTCCTTTTTCTTCCTTGGCTCGGCATCTCAGCTCTGGTATCTGCCCGCTCTGCTCGTTGGTGCGGCGCTCTGCTGTCTGCTGACGAAAAAGCTAAGGAGCGGATGGGCCTTTGCCATAGGATTGCTTTTTTTCCTCGTTGGCATTTTCAACGAGGCGTACGCAGGGCTTTGCCCTCCCGTCCTTTCGGACTTTTACGAGCTGATCTACAATCCCCTGTTTGTGCGCACCCGGAACGGACTCTTTTTTGCCACGGTCTTTGTGGCTTTGGGCTTCCTTTTTGCAGAAAAGCCTACTCTTTTAGAGAAAAAAAGACCGCTTTTAAACGGGGCGCTCACCGTCCTGTTCACCATAGCGATGTGCATTGAAGCCTATCTTTTAAATGCTTACGGCATTTCGGGCGATCGCTACGGAATGTATCTTTTTGCCTTGCCTGCCGCATTCTTCTGCTTCCGCTTTGCCTACGGACTGGAGATGAGGACGCTGGGGGAAAAGCGGGCGTACCTGCTGCGCAAGCTCAGCACCGTGATCTATCTGCTCCATCAGCTCGTCAACGGCGTGGTGGTGGTCACGGTCTTCGATACCTTTATCGGTGTGACCCTTACCGACACCCTC
>JAGBIB010000134.1 GCA_017935195.1 Clostridia bacterium | reverse complement strand
CCTTTTCGTATGCCAAGCCTATCTTTCTTGCGTGTCCATTCATTTCCTGAATCGTTATCATAAAAAACTCCTTTATTTGTTCGTTTTTGAACTATTCCATATTATACTATTCGTAAATGTAATTGTCAATGATGAAATTGTGAATTTTTATGACGACCAATTGAAAGTTTTACTTCTAAAGCAAAAGGTAAGTGCAGACCGATTATTTCGATCTGCACCCGTTGATTATTCAGTTAAAGTTTCGATAGCGATCTGCATACCGAGTTTGAAAGCATAAGTAAAAATAGCTTCCTCTGCGTAACTCGTATACTCGCTCCAACAGTCATCAAACTTCTCAAAGATTTCCTTCTGTTCATCGGTCATCGTTTTGAGCAGGTCATCGTGGTGTCGAGCCATATATTCCATAAGCTCTTTCATTTCTGGAGAGTTGTTGCGGCTATCGGTTTGAGGGCAGACATTTCCGTGCCAAAGTTCATTGATAATCGACTTCATACCAACACCACCTCCCGCAAAACGATTTCTTCTGCGCTTGCTTTGATGTTGTTCATCTCGGCTATCCAACGGAGCATATCACGAGCTTTCAAGTTCTCGTCAATACCTCTTTCAGTAGCAAGGCGGAGGACGATGGTTTCAAGCATCTCGTTTGCTTCGAGGTCAATCTTGTGGAGATATTCATTCAATCGACATTCCGTAATGATGGTGGTATATCTGCCTTTGCGATGTTCTTTGATGAAATCAAGATGTAATAAGCCGTATTTACCAATATTGTAATTTGTCTGCTCAGGCAGTTCAAGATTAGGGTATAAGCGTCCGTTTTCTTCACGATAAGTAAGGCTATTGTTTTCAAATAAGGATTTTTTCATAGTATCAATTCTCCATACATTTTTTATTTTTCGTAAGCAATGTATGTCTGTGGATTGATTCCTGTATCCTTATTTATGGGAAACTCCGTTTTCCCATTTCGAAACGGTCTGAAACGCCACCGACAGCCTTTCGGCAAGCTGTTCTTGGGTCAATCCTCTTTCTTTGCGTAGCTCTTTTAATCTTGTTCCAAAACCCGTCATAGCGCACCATCCTTTCAATACACTTTCTAAAAGCAGTATACCACGGTTTGCACCTCTACGCAATAACCAAGTTTATGATAAAGCTCGCTCTATTGGTGAAAAAACGCCCTTTTCTAAGGAAAAGAGCGTTTTAAAAAGGCTATTTTTCAGTTTTGATTTTCCGAAACGGCGGCAGACGCCATTTTTGCCTGCTCCTCCTTCTTTAAGCTCCGATGGTACAGGCGGCGCAAGGAAGGGGTGTTGAAGCGTAAGATCATGGTGGGCAGGATGCTTAACACGGCGTTGATCGCCGAAATGGGCAGAGCCACGATCAGCGGATGTAAAAAGGGCATTAAAAGGAGCGAAAAGCCCAGGATCGCCCCTGCAATATGCCCCACCACGCCGTAGTTGGATTCCAAAAGAAATCTGCCAAGGTAGGTGCTGCTGTCGGTCTTTTCAAGACGATCCTTATGAAAGCCCGTGAAGCACCCAAGCTCGGGAACTTGATTTTTCCAGGAATTGATCTTCAGCTTTCTGTAAAGCAGCCGCTCCTTGTCCGAAACGTCAAAAAGCCTGGCATCGGGCGAAAACCACTTTTCTGGGAGTCTGCGCACGATAAAGGCGGCAACACCGTCGATGGCGATGACCAGCACCACCCCGATGAACACCACCAAAAGGCTCTTTGCATAGGAGATCAGGGTGAGCGTTCCGTCATTTAAGCTATCCCCCAAGGCAATGAGCAACATTGCACCGAGGATCACGGTTGAATATAACATCTTCTTTCCCTCTTTCAAAAAGACACACCGCCCCGCAGGGTAAACGACGTAAAACGCCCCGATGCGACACCACATTATAGCACAAAACAGCCTCAATGTCAATCGTCTTTGACAAAAAGAAAGGACTTGCAAAGCGGGTGCTGCCGTGGTATAATAGCAGTACGAGAATACGCACCGCAACGGAGGAGCTATGAAGCTTTTATTTAAACAACGGTTTTTTTCCTGGTTTGACAGCTACGATGTCTATAACGAGTCGGGCGATACCCTTTTTACCGTGGAGGGTCAGCTTTCCTGGGGACATCTTTTAAAGGTGTACGACCATAACGGCAGGGAGCTTGGCACGGTGAAGGAGGAGATCTTTACCTTCTTGCCCAAGTTTGAAATCTATTTGGGTGAGCAATTTGTGGGACGGGTGGAAAAGGAATTTTCGCTTTTTACCCCCTCCTTTTCGGTGGACTATATGGGCTGGCAGGTGGAGGGTGACTTCTTTGAATGGGACTACGCCATCACCGACAGAAGCGGCAGGCAGGTGGCAAGCGTTTCAAAGGAGCTTTTCAAATTCACGGACACCTACGTTATCGACGTATACGACCAAAAGGACGCCCTTTCTGCCTTGATGCTGGTGCTTGCCATCGATGCGGAAAAATGCTCAAGGAAGGACTGAAGGGTCAAAAGACCGACGAAAACGAACACAAACAGAAAACAAAGGACGCTTGGCAAAGCAGAGTTTATTGCCAAGCGCCTATTTTGCAAAAAGTTCCCTTTTTCAAAGTTCTTTCTCAAATTTTTTCTTAAAATTTCAAAAAAAATGGGGTTTCCCGTTGATTTTCGACGAAAAAAACGTACTTATAAGGTGAAGACCAAAAGCGCGCGGCGGTCTCAAAAGTGATTTGTACCAAGAATTTACAAACTCATCGTTGACTTTTTGATTGCCGCGGTGTATAATTAGGATAGAAATGGTAAATTTGGGGGCAGTATACCCTTCTGCCCACCGTTTTTTCGGGGCACACCTTTTGCACAGTCCCTTCACCGCGTCCTTCCAACACATCATATGAAATTGTCATTGATGTGAGAGAGCAGTCTTGGATCCAAACGGATCTTGACAATATTTCGCAAAGGATTTTAACTAATACCAATGGAAATATGCTCGTAACATTTTTAACTTGAAAAGATAGTTCAGTTTTTATGAAGGAGCACACTTATGGATCAAATCACCAAAGACTGCGTTGCATTTATCGGCGCACAGTTTAAAACACTTGGATTAAAGCCTAATAGCACCAAAAGAAGATGGACAGATGACCTGGGATACGCAATGTCTATCTTCCATATCCGCATTCCCTCTTGTGGCATAGGTTTATTTATCGATCACGGTGTCACCTTTTTTCTCTCCCCTAAAACAGGACTATATTACGAATATCAGTCCGATTGGTGCGGAAGACTTTATTTGAAGGACGACCCCTACGCCCGTATTACCGCCAACTCCCCTGAGTGGTTGCTATCAAATCCCAATGCAGGCATACGCCTTCACGCTGAAATTGAGCGCACAGTAAAGCACTACCGTGAATTAAAAGACTATTCCGTAGCACATAAGTTCCTCACGGTTGCAACTGAGGATGAAAGACGTAAAGTCTTTCATCCTGCGCTCGAACATGACTGCGCTATGGTGGCGTTAATGCTCGGAAAAAGCGAGGAAGCACTTCCTAAGCTTCAAAAGTATGCCCATCTTCCCTATTATGAGGCGTTATTGAAGTTGACAACCGACGAGGAACGGTATGCATACGTCGAAAAGGCAATCCTTGAAAACCGCATCACCTTCAAAAAACACCTGCCAGATTTATCCTGAGAAGTTTTCTCTTTCCCCCTCCCGTTCCTCGGGAGGGGTGATGATGTAGGAACGACCCGAATTGCGAAATACACAGATTTACGGAGCAACTATACCTACAGCTCTGATAACTCTATAGGCGTATGGGTGCACACCATCGTGAAAGAATCTTCCTACACAGCGAGCCTTATCTCGGCGCCAACCACATAAGGAGGAAGCTATGAAAAAGTCTATATCGTGCGTTTTTCTTTTTCTCTGCGTTTCTTTCATATCTTTACTGTTTATAGGCGTAGCCCCAAAAGAGGAACGCCCCTACGACTCCATAAATATCCCCCAAGAATACCTTGCTGCCGTTAAGGAGCATCCGGATGATCGGGTGGTGAGGATCGTTCCAAAATATTCGTACGCCGGAGCGAATAAGGATACCGTAATAGATTGGACAGACTTGACGACCAAGGATGGCATTTCAACTGTTTTTTATGATGATCAAGCGCCCACATTTTACGTTCGGTCACAAAAAGACGGTTCGGTGAGAAGAGTCTGTATTGATACAGAAAATAATACGGTAAAAGAGAATCCGGAACCGTCCTATATGCAATCCGACGTTTTACTGTGTTTTGAACTGTTAGACCATCCCGAAAATTTCTTTTCAGAGAACATCACTTTTCAAACCGTTTTCTTCTTTGGAGATCGAGAAAATGCTGAAGGATCTTTGGCATATATCGAAACCGAAAAGGGAGCTTTTGTCATTTGGTCTCCAAGAGGCAACGAGTTTTCAGAACACGGCAATGAATGGGTTGCGCCCGGATCTTTTATTGATCCGTTTCTTGTGATTCCATTTGAGGAATTTCATCAATTGGTAGAGGATTACTGCGAAACGTTACCTCTCCTGCCAACTGCCATGGGAGGATATACTTTTGAACGCGTTTTGTTAAAAAAGCATGATCTGACAAAATACCACGCGCCCTTCGATATTGACCGCTACAATCAGGAGCTTGCCTTCAAAAACACCATCAAAATAGCCTTGCCCATCTTGGGTGCGGTGGCTGTCGGGGTGGTGATCGTCGTGCTCGTGGTGGTGATTGCCGTGTCTAAAAAAGACGGCACCGACGAGCCCTCCCAAGCCCCCGCCGAGTCCGCAGACCCCGACCAAGGCTGACTTGGCATCCTGAAAAGTTTTCTCTTTCTCCCCTTCCGCGGGCGCGGGAGGAGGAGAAAGAGAAAATGTTCAACAGCGTAAAGGAAAATAAAAGTCCCAAAAGCCAAATATTCACAAAACAGTGTTGACATTTTTTTGCAGTGATGTATAATTTAGTTGGGTAGGATACGGTCAACACACGTCCTCTCATCCTCGGAGGGCTTAGAAACTCAAGCCCTCTAAAGAATACGTCTCTAAGGAGGTACATTATGAAAAAGATGATTTCCACCCTGCTTCTGCTTTCCCTGCTTGCGGGAGCGCTTTGCGCCTGCAATACCCCCAAGAATACAAGCGAGGATGCTTTGCCCTCCTCTCCTATTCAAGACTCATCCTCCTCCGCCCCTGCAACAGAGAGTGCAAGCCAAGAAAAGCAAAGCACGCCCGAAGAGGATGCCGGCATCAATGCGCCCGTGATTTCGGAAGAAGACAAAGCCGCCTTCAAGGATCAGACGGTAAAATTCCTCGTTCCGGGGGATCAGAGCGGTATTACCGCCCGCTCCATTGCGCTGGGCGACCATGACGATGACTCCGATCCCGTAAACAAGGCGTTGGCGGCACGCAACGAAAAGATCCTGTCCGAGCTTGGCGTAAAGATCGAGGTAAGCGAATACGAGGGCTCCGATCCCGCCTCTGCCCTTCTGCCCATTCTTGCCGCCGATTCCTCTTCCTACGACGTGATCTGCACAAACAGCTATTTGGATAGCACCTTCCTTCTTGAAAACCTGGTCGGTCTGGCATATCTTTCGGGAGAAAACAGCCGCTATCTGAACACCGATGCACCCTATTGGCAAAATGCCTTTGCAGAGATTGATGCCGCCGTCTTTTTAACGGGCGGGTATCATCTGCCCGCCGCCTCCGACTTTGCGGTGGTTTACGCAAATGGAGCGTTCTTTGACGAAAACGCCCAAAAGATCGCCGCTCTTGAAGAGGCACACGGCATTTCCGATCCTTACGAGCTTGTAAATAAGGGCTATTGGACGATGGATCTGTTTGCCAAGCTTTGTGCACTTGCACATAGTGATGAAAACGATAACGGCACCGTTGACGGAGAAGACCACACCGGATTGCTGGTTTATCAAAGCTCGCTACAGAACCGGTTTATCGACGATCTTGCCTTCGGGTGCGGTGTTCGCTATACCGCTATGACCGAGGAGCATCTGCTTTCCTCCACGCTGCAGGAGAGCAAGACCACTGCCTTTTTCAGCAAGCTCTACACTCTGCTTTGTCAAAGCAACACCCTTGAGGCGGCGTACGATGGCGAAAACGGTCCCTTTGCCGCAAAGCGGTTTGAGGAGGGAAAGCTGGTCTTTGCCATCGACACCCTGACTTCGGCACAGTCGTATAGCTCCAATACCGATGCATTTGAAACGCTCATTCTCCCCCTGCCCCTTTTTGACGGCGCACAGTATAACGCCGACCTTGACGGCAAGGGCTATCTTACCTCCCTTTCCGAGGGGACTGCCACCCATCAGATCGCCATTTGCAAAAATGCGGGCAAGGAGCGTCTGCCCCTGATCACCGCTACTCTTGAATATATGGCGTACTACACCTACACCGACGTTCTGCCCGTCTATTACGACACCCTGCTTGACGGAGAATACACCGCAAAGGGCAAAAAGGCAGAGATGGTCGATCTGATCAGAGCAGGCTTGGCAGTTAACACCGAGCACGCTTGGGGCGACACCCTCTGCTCTGCAACACACGGGATAAGAAAAGGATACAGCTCGCTTCTTTCCGATTCTGCGGTAAAGGATCTGCACCGCGCTCATCAGGCGACGGTCAACGGCTTCAACGACGCCTTTTTAAAGGAGCATCACGTTTGTCCCGTACATCCAAACTGACCTTTTCATTAAAAAACTCCTCCCTTGCGGGAGGAGTTTTTTTGTTCCTTGGAAATACTTCGGGGCTTATGCCAGCTTGCGGATGAGCGCCTTCAGGTCTTCAAGGGAGGCTTCCTTGGGGTTGCCGGGGGCGCAGGCGTCGGCGTATGCCGATTCTGCAAGGAAGTCGATATCCTCTTCCTTCAGAGCTGCAAGCTTGGTGGGGATGCCCACGTCAACGCTTAACTGTCTTACTGCGTCAACTGCCGCCTTGCGGTAGGTCTCCTGATCCATTCCGGTGGTATCCACACCCATTGCTTCTGCGATCGCCTTATACTTTTCACCCGTGCAGTCGGCGTTATACTCCATCACGATGGGCAGCATCATTGCGCACGCCACGCCGTGAGGAGTATCGTATACTGCACCCAAGGTGTGTGCAACCGAGTGTGCAATGCCAAGACCAACGTTAGAAAATGCCATACCGGTGACGAACTGTCCTAAAGCCATGCCTTCTCTGCCCTCGGGATCGTTTTCAACGGCACCTCTCAGGCTCTTTGCAATTAAGCGGATGGCTTCTAAGTTCAGGCAGTCGGGTAAAGCCCAGGCTCCCTTGGTGGTGTAGCCTTCAATTGCATGGGTCAGGGCATCCATACCCGTTGCGGCAGTCAGTCCCTTGGGCATCGTGGACATCATATCGGGGTCAACCACAGCCACGTTGGGGATGTCGTTGACGTCCACGCAGACGAATTTTCTCTTTCTTTCCACGTCGGTGATCACGTAGTTGATGGTTGCCTCTGCGGCAGTACCTGCGGTGGTGGGCACGGCGATGGTGTAGACGGTGGGGTTCTTGGTGGGGGCTACGCCCTCAAGGCTTCTCACGTCCTCAAACTCGGGGTTGGTGATGATGATGCCGATGGCTTTACCGGTATCCATAGAGGAACCGCCGCCAAGAGTGATCATATAGTCGGCACCCGACGCCTTATAAGCGGCAACGCCTGCCTTCACGTTTTCAATGGTGGGATTGGGCTTGATGTCCGAATAGATCTCATAAGCCATTCCCGCCTCGTCCAAAAGATCGGTCACCTTTTTGGTCACGCCGAACTTTACAAGGTCGGGGTCGGAGGCGATGAATGCCTTCTTGAAGCCCTTTGCGGCAACGATGCCGGGGATCTCCTTGATGGCGCCCTTGCCGTGATAGGAAATGGGATTGGATACGAAACGATATGCCATAGTGGTTCCTCCTTGGATTTTATGTTTTAAAGCGTTTGTCGTCGGACAAGCCGCCTTTTTTATAGTATACCCCAACACAGGGGAAAATGCAACGGGGAAAAGGACATTATTTCTTTAAGCCGTCGGGTGGGAAGCAAACACCCTCTTCAAACAAAAAGTCCCCGCACCCCAAAGTAAGATAGCGCTGTGCCTTTGGCGTCCAAAGCATCAAATGCACCTCGTATCCTTCATCGGTTTTATATAGCTCGCTATATTCAAAGCGGCAGTTTGAGTCAAATATCCCCTCTTCATCGGCTTTGGGACGAAGAACCAGCCCCTTTTCCCGCTCAAAAAAGGAAACTTCTTTGAAGATCAGCCTGCCGTAACGAGGAGATTCTTCTCCTTGATCCGTCAAGCCCACATACAAAACAATATCTTTTTCCGCTTTTTCAATTTTTAATAAGAATTCATCATGTCGATCCCCAAGCATTCTGTTTCGCTCTTCGCAAATGCCCTGCGCCGAAAGTACCCGCTCTGCCTGTACTTCAATTTCTTTTAAAAGGCGCTTGCGCTCCTCATCCTCTGCCTTTAAGCGTTGATAGACCATCGGAGTTACGCGACAAAGAGCAAGTAAACGGTGATCCATTTGATCGTAAACCCATAAGGGGAAACGGTCTTGGCTTTTCAGCGCACGTCTGTAACCCCATAAGAATCTACGAGCAGCATCTTTTCTCGCAGCTTGAGAAGCCTTTCTCCAAATCTGCAAGTACTCTTCAAGATCCTGTTTATAGAAGTCACCGATCTCTTCTTCGGTATACTCTTTGTCCGGAATGATCTTCAAGTTGAGCGCATAACGCTGTAATAGTTCCGTCCATTCCTTTGTATAAAACTTCATAAAACAGCCTCTTCCTTTTTCTACTGTAAATAAAGAGTATTTTGTACCGTTTGTACTGTATCACACTTTAATTATATCCTATTGCGAAAGAAATTGCAATAAAAAAAGGAAGTTTTTTCCCGCTTATAAAAAGTTTTTTCCAAAAAACTGCCCTTCCCTGCCTTGACGAAAAAGCAAAGGGGGAGTATAATATTCTACGAAAAAGATCGAAATTTGTTTTAAAAAAAACGATACTCCTGCAAGAAAAAGAAAGGACGTGATCATTTGCTCAAACGATTTCTTGCCTACTACAAGCCCCACAAAAAAATGCTGACGCTGGATATGCTGGCGTCCCTTCTCATTTCGCTCATCGGCATGGTCTACCCCATCGTGACCAACGATATGCTGAATATCTACATTCCCGAAAAACGGTACAAGACCATCGTGATCGCAGGAATAATCGTGCTTGCGCTGTACGCTTTGCGGATGATGATGCGCTATTTCGTCCAGTATTACGGTCATATGATCGGCGTGCGGATGCAGTCCCGGATGCGCCAGGATCTCTTTGCCCATCTTGAAAAGCTTCCCTTCCGCTTTTTTGACAACAACGAAACGGGACGAATCATGACCCGCATCACCTCCGACCTGTTTGAGGTCTGCGAGCTTGCCCACCACGGGCCGGAAAATCTGCTCATCTGCTCGGTGATGATCGTGCTGTCCTTCATTTATCTCTTCACCATCCATCCCCTCCTGACGCTGATCGTCTTTTCCTGCGTGCCCATTTTAATGGTGGTCGCCTTCTACTCCCGCCGCGCCATGAAAAAGGCATTTGAAGACCGCAGAAAGAGCAACGCCACCATCAACGCCGCAGTGGAAAGCAGCATCACCGGCATTCGTGTGACAAAGGCCTACACCAACTCCGAAAGAGAGACCGAGAAGTTCCAAAAGGGAGACGAGCAGTTCGTGGATGCCTCCCGCCGCGCCTACAAAGCAATGGCGCGCTTCCACTCCTCCACCTCCTTCGTTACCGACGTGTTCAACGTTTTCATCCTCATTGCAGGCGGTCTCTTCCTTTATGCGGGCGAGATCTCCTTCGGCGATTACTCCACCTTCATCGTTTCGGTCAATCTGTTCATCAATCCCGTGACCACCCTGATCAACTTTATGGAGCAGTTCCAGAACGGTGTCAGCGGCTTTAAGCGCTTTTGCGAGATCATGGACGAACAGCCCGAGGAGGAAGCACCCGACGCCATCGAGCTAAACGGTGTGGAGGGACTGATCGAATTTGACCGCGTGTCCTACTCCTACGAGCCCTCCAAGGAGGTTTTAAAAGAAGTGACCCTTCGCCTTGAAAAGGGCAAAAAGCTTGCGCTGGTGGGCCCCTCGGGCGGAGGAAAGACCACCCTTTGCCATCTGCTCCCCAACTTCTACCGCATCGGGGAGGGTCAGGGCTCCATCCGCATTGACGGAGTGGACATCAACCGCCTGACCCTGACCTCCCTACGCCGCAGCATCGGCGTGGTGCAACAAGACGTCTTCCTGTTCGTTGGAAGCATCCGAGACAACATCCTTTACGGTAGACCCGATGCCACCGAGGAGGAGATGATCGCCGCGGCAAAGCGCGCCAACATCCACGACTACGTGATGACCCTTGAAAAGGGGTACGACACCGAGATCGGCGAGCGGGGCGTGAAGCTGTCGGGCGGTCAGAAGCAGAGGCTTTCCATTGCCCGCGTCTTTTTGAAGGATCCTGCCATTCTGATCCTTGACGAAGCCACCAGCGCCCTTGACAACACCACCGAGGTGCTGATCCAACAGTCCCTTGACGAGCTCTGCCGCGGGCGCACCACCCTTGTGGTTGCCCACCGTCTTTCCACCATCCGCAACGCCGACGAGATTGCCGTGGTGGAGGGCGGACAGATCACCGAGCGGGGCACTCACGAGGAGCTGATCGCCAAAAACGGCACTTATAAATCGCTTTACGCTCTGCAGTTCCGTGAAAACGATCTGATCGCAGAGGCTTAACGCACAAAAACGGTCAGGATGCCACAAGCAGCATCCTGACCCTTTTTTATAAGCGAAACTGCGCCCTATCCTCAAGACGAAGCAGAGTGGGTGCCATTCCAAACGACGCGCCCGTATCGATGCAGATCCACGTATCGGTGAAAAGCACCCTGCCCGCATATGCGGGATCAAGCAGATGGGTGGGGGTATGACCGAAAACGGTGACGTACGGCTCTTGGTAGCCCTCCTTTGGGTGAGGACGGTTGAAAAGCAGCTCCTCGGGGGTATAGTCCTCGATCTGCCGCCCCTTAAGGTATCCGCCAAGACCGCTGTGGGTCAAAAGATAGTCCTGCCCCAAAACGGTGACCTGCTCGTATAGCGGTGCCTCCTCCAGATACTCCAAGATCCTCCCTCGGGTTTCCTTGTCCATACGGGCAAGTCCCTGCAGAGTGGTCTGTCCTCCGTTTGAAAGCCAGGCGGCAAGGGAAGACAAATGGTCGGCGGTGATGG
>JAGBIB010000133.1 GCA_017935195.1 Clostridia bacterium | reverse complement strand
CGTAAAGAAAGACCAGCGCCGATGAACACGCGGCAACGGACGCACCAAGCGTAAGCACCCGAGATGCCGAAAGGATCCGGCTTTTTCCAAGGAACAGCAAGGCAGGAAGGAAAAATGCCGCAAGAACCACAAGATAGTTACCGGCAGACCAAAAACCAACCCCGGCGGGTGTAACCAATCCGCCAAACAACACATATCCCGCATAAACCAGCATTCCCACAAGGAAAACGCCCATTTTCAGATTTCTCTTACCCCGAAGCAGCTTTACCGCGAAGAAAAATGCAACGACGATCAGCATTCCCCGCAAAGCAATTCCCGTGGAAAAAGGCAGACACAAGCACAAAAGAAGCATCGCCGATTCGGGACGCACGTATGCAAGACCTGCAAAAAGCAGCCAGAACACCGCCGACACAACGTATTTCACAGGAATAAAAATCGTTAAGAAGAACAAAGCCATCCCCAACAAGAACCCCAAAAGGACGCCGCTTATCGGAGTTCGCTTTTTTTCAAAAAACTCCCGTTCAAGTCCCAGCAGATCAAATAACAGCGCGGAAAAAATCCGACTTTGCAACAGCCCTGTCGCCAGCGTCGTGTCTTTTGCGGTGAACAGCAGGGGCATGGGAATCAAAAAGGAAACCGTACTTTTGATCGCCCAGGAAAGGCTGAACCACTCTCCTCCCGAAAAGTATCCTCGCCCTGCCGCCAGCAACACCGAATAAAAGACAAAGGTCAGCAAAAAAACGCCGTATGACCGCAGAGATGCGCTCAATAAACGCTCAAAGGCACCGTTTATCAGATAGATTATGGCGCTTTGCTCCATTTCTCTCGAGAACGCCACGCGGGCAGGTCTGACAATCTTTTCCTTCAAGCCAAAGCGATTGTTAAGGGACGCGTTCATCTTTTTTATCCGGCTGACAAAGAAGCCCTTATCAGAACGTTCTTCCAGCCCGCCAAAACGGACCATCGTCCGCACGGGCAGACTGTCCTTTACCGCCCTGCTGAATTTACCGTTCCACTTGGAAACAAGTCCTTCACTACTCTTTTTTCTGTTCACTGCGCCGCCTCCTTTCTTCCTTCAACATACAAAACACAGCCGATCGACCGTCGGTTTACAGAAGATCGGGTCTTTTGCGCATGGTCTCCTCCAGCGCCGCCCGATATCTCCATTTTTCAATTTCCTTATGGTTGCCCGACAGCAACACCTCGGGCACCCTTTTGCCCCTGAACACCTCGGGGCGGGTGTATTGCGGATATTCCAGCAGTCCCGAGGCAATGCTCTCCTCGGTATAGCAGGAGGGGTCGGCAAGCACGCCGTCGATCAGCCTGCCCACCGCATCGATCACGATCAGCGCTCCCAGCTCTCCGCCCGTGAGCACGTAATCTCCCACAGACAGTTCCTCGTCACAGATCTCCTCAATGGCACGGCTATCGATCCCCTCGTAGTGACCGCACAGCAGGATGACCCGCTCGTAGCCCGCCAGCTCTACCGCCTTTTTTTGGTTGAAGAGCTTGCCTTTGGGCGAAAGATAGACCGTTCTGGTCTTTTTTTCGGGATCCATTGCCCTTACGGCATCGTAGCAATCGCAAACAGGCACGGCAGACATCAGCATCCCCATCCCGCCGCCGTAGGGAGTATCGTCCACCCTGCGGTGCTTGTCCTTACTGTAATTTCTGATATCGTGGGCGTGAACCTGCAAATAGCCTGCCTCGATCCCTCTGCCAATGATACTCTTACCGCAATACTCCTCTATCATCTGAGGAAAGAGGGTCATCACGTCAAATCTCATCGAAAAGTCCTTTCACGGGGCGCACAGCGATCCCCTTTTCAAGATCGATGTCCACAATGAATTCGGGGACGGCAGGCAGATAGACGATCTTGCCCTGCCCCACGTCTACCAGATAAAGCTGAGAGACAGCGTTGTCGGTCACGTCCTGCAGCTTGCCGTAGACTCTGCCGTCGTCTGCATCATAGACTTCAAGCCCGATCATATCGGCGATAAAATAGGAGCCCTCCTCAAGGGGCAGATCCTCTCTTGCGGCAAAAAACACTCTGTTTTTTAAGGGCGCACCCGCCTCGGGGCTCTCGTATCCCTCGATGTGCATCAGTGCCAGATCCTTATAGGGCACGCAACGGGTCACCTTTAAAGGGGTATACCCCTCCTTGGTCTTTAAATACACCTTTTTCAAGCACTTTAAAACGTCGAGATCGTCGCACCAGCATTCCGCCTTGATGTCGCCCTTCACTCCGTGGGTGGAGGTAAATCTTCCCGCCTCCAGATAATCCTTTCTCATGGCACTCCTTTCCGCACCGATGCGGTCACTCAAGAATTCATACAGTTAAGTATAGTATAGCACATCTTTGTCTTTTTTTCAACCGCTTTCTTTATATTTCGGAAAAAGCATCGCTGTTTTATACATTTTGAAACGTTTTGTTCAAAAGATTTTGTCCTTTATCTGCAACTGCGATTGACAGACTCTCTTTTTTATGGTAAAATTGCTTTACTAAAATGACCTGTGGAGGAGACCTATGAAAAAGACCATCATTCTGTGTCTTGCCTTGCTCCTGATCATTCCCGTTCTTGGGGGATGCAGCAAGAAAAAGACCACCGATACCCCCGAGCCTGAAAGCCCCTCGATTCAAAGCTCTGCGCAAGAAAGCGTGAAGGAAGACAGCCCCTCAAAAGAGCCTTCCGATGCGCCGAGTGACAGTAAGGAGCATTCGACCTCCGAGCCCACTCCTGCCGACGGTGTTCTGAGCACCGACAAAAGCGGCAAGACACTGACCGTGAAGATCACTCTTGCGGATCAGAAAAACGAACAGGTTTCTCTGGTTCTTCTCGACGATCTTTCCCACAAGGCCGATTGGTCTGAAAATCCCGAGCATCTCATCGATCTGGCACAGTTGACCTTAAACGAACAGGGCGAAGGTACCGTTACCCTTCAGCTTAAGGATGAAAACGCTGTCTGCCATCTGCTCTTGACCACAACGAAGGGCAGCTATTCTGTCAAGATCAACGGATAAGAAAGGAGAAGAGAAAAATGAATTATACCGTTAAAAAGCATGCGTTGCGCCTTCTTTCGGTGCTTCTCGTTCTCTTTACCATGCTTCCCCTTATTCCCCTTTCCCTGCCCTCGAGCGCTGAAGAGGTAGAATCGAGAAAAACCCCCATTATGGGTTGGGCATCCTGGAATGCTTACCGTACCGACATCAGCGAGGAGATCATCCTCTCTCAGGCTGAAAAGCTGGTGGAGCTGGGATTAAAGGATCTGGGCTATGAGTTTGTCAACGTGGACGACGGCTGGCAAAACGGCAGAGGAGAGGACGGCTACGTGAACATCAACCAAAAGCGCTTCCCCTCGGGCATGAAGGATCTTGCCGAAAAGATCCACGCCATGGGTCTGAAGGCAGGCATTTACACCGATGCGGGCGCCTCCACCTGCGGCTGGGCTTCGGATAACGAGGTCAACAACGACGACGTGGGTCTGCTTGGTCACGAAACGCAGGATCTGCGCAGATACTTTATCGACTGGGAATACGACTTCATCAAGGTAGACTGGTGCGGCGGCAGAGACAAGGGTCTTGACAAGCAGGAGCGCTACACCATGATCGGTAAGGAAATCGCCGCCATCGAAAAGGAGATCGGCAAGGACAAGATCTACAACATCTGCTGCTGGTCCTTCCCCGGTGAGTGGGCAGTAGGTATTGCAGACTCCTGGAGAACGGGCGGTGACATCTTCAACAACTTCGGTGCCGTCCTTGAACAGCTTGACAACATCAAATCTCTTGCAAAATACAACACCCCCGGTCACGTCAACGACCTGGACATGATGCAGGTGGGTAACGGTATGTCCTACGAGGAGGACAAATCCCACTTTGCAATGTGGTGTATGATGTCCACCCCCCTGATGCTGGGTATGGACTTAAACAGCATTTCCGAGGAGACCCTTTCCATCGTCTCCAACGCTGAGCTGATCGCACTCAATCAGGATCCCGCCTGCATTCAGGCGACCGTGGCAAAGAACTACGGTCAAGTGGAAGCGTGGACCAAGGATCTGGGCGCAAAGAACTCGGGGAAAAAGGCAATTGCCCTGTTAAACAGAGAAAGCTCCGAGCAAACGGTAACCATCTCCTTTAAGGAGCTGGGACTGGACGGTGTGACCGTGGTCAGAGATCTGTGGGCGCATACCGATATGGCAACCGACGACCGCTTCACCGTCACCATTCCCGCACATGGTACCGTAGTTCTTACCGCTGAGGGCACCCCCATTGCCACCGAGGGCGATAAGGACATCGTCATCGATGACGGGTCTGTGGTAAAGGCTGAAATGACCATCAAAAACAAGCCCTCCTCTATGAATCTGACCACTCTGGGCAAATACGATTGGGCGCATTTCGGAAACGAAACCACCAGAATGAGAAACGGTGCGGAGGAGATCACCGTACGCTACGACGGAAGCTACGTGACCTACGGCAACGCCGCCGCAACATACAGCTGGAACAACGCCAAGAGCAATCCCAAGTCGGGATCCTCCACCTGGGGTGCCGGCGTTAAGGGCACCGGTGCCACCATTCTCCTTTCCACCCCCTGTGACCAAAACGAACGTACCCTCATTGCCACCGCAGGCAGCTTCTCCGCTGAAATGACCATTGAGCTGATCGTAGGCGGCAAGATCATTGATTCCAAGGTCATCCCCGGCGGCTCTGACAAGAAGGTAGACAAGATGGTTACCGTGACCTATAAGAGCGACGTACCTACCACTGCCTACCTGCGTTGGTCGGTTTCCAAGTCCCTTGGCTACAGCGACAGCGTGAACGTGGAGGGCGTGGCTCTGAACATCGATATCACCGAAAACACCCTTTCCTCCCCCGATCTGTTTGCAAACAGAGAGACCGGCAAGACCGAAGCCACCGTGAAGGTAACCTCGCCCAAGCAAGACGCACTTCTTCATTTTGCGGTGAAGGATAACAAGGGCGCTCTTCAAAGCATCCATACCGAAAAGATCGAAAAGAGCGAAAAGGCAGTGAACAAGACCGTTGCGCTTGATCTGCCGAACGACTTCATCGGCACTCTTTACACCTATCTGTGGGACGGGCAAAACCTTCCCTTGGCAAACTACACCACTGCGGCCCTTGACACCACCTCGGTCTCGGGCTACAACGTGGGTCCCATGACGGCAAAGCGGATGATCGCCGAGGGCGGCATCCTTTTGGACGTCCGTACACCCGGGGAATTTGAAAGGGGACATTTGGAGGGCGCCGTGAATATGGACTACTCCAAGGTGGCTCTCGAAGCCGAAAAGACCTTCACCGACAAAAACAAACCCATCGTGGTCTACTGCTCCGCAGCAAAGCGTTCGGCACAGGCTGTAGACGCACTGTTGAAGCTCGGCTACACCAAGGTTTATAACTTAGGCAGTATGGACAATTTCCACACTTCTCCCCTGATCACCTTCTCCACCGACACCTGCCGTGTGATCACCGCAGGCGAAAAGGTGGGCGTCAACTTCACCGCCTCGCCCTACGACAAGCCTCAGGTGCTGGTTTCAGCAGGCAAGAGCTCCACTTTGAAGGATGCTGTGGCTCTGTCCGAATTCAAGGTGCCCGAGTCGGACGACTACTATCTGACCTTAAAGGCATATCTGGTGCAGGACGGCGTTTGCCACGCCACCGTGGAAAAGCAGTTCATTTACTGGTCTGAAAAGACGGTAGATACCTTTGCCACCGACCTTGAGTGGACTGAGGCATCCATCGGCTGGGGCACCATCCACAAGGACAAATCTGTTGGCGGCAACACCCTGAAGCTGGCAGGAAAGAACTTCTCCCACGGCATCGGTACCCACGCCAATTCCACCATCAAGATGGGCATCCCTCAGGGTGCGAAGAAGTTCCTCGCCGTTGCGGGATGCGACCTGGAGATGAGCGGAAGCAACACCATGATGTTCTTCGTATACATTGACGGTGTGGAAGCAGATCATTCTTCCCTCATTAAGATCGGTCAGCACTACGTCTTTGACGTGGATATCCCCGAGGGCGCCAAGGAGATCACCCTGTATGCATACGAGGGCACCTACGGCGGCAACACCAACGACCACGCAGACTGGACGGTTGCGGGATTCATCAACAATCCTACCGAAGGATAAAATTCCATAAAAGGATCGCCTCAAGCGCACGCTTGAGGCGATCCTTTTTTCATTTTGGGGCTTTGCCCCAATCCCCATTCAGGGGACTTTTTATAAAAAGTCCCCTGAAAACCTTCAAAAAATTTGATAAAAAGAGGGTTTATCCCCTATTCCTCCAAAAAGCGGAGCAGAGATACAAACCGATTGCCTTGAAGGCACACTTGAGGCGATCGGTTTACAGAGCGTTCAAAAAGATCTCCGCCTCTTCCCTGCTTTTAAAAACGATGCATCTTTTTTCGGGATGACGGGCGATCAGCTCAAAAACCTGCGGACGGCTGACGGTATTGTACTGCAAAACGAAGGCGGTAAATTCTTCGTCTTCCTCTGTTTCCACCCACGGCATATCGGGACGGGGCGTGCCTCTTCGAGCTCTGATGCCCTCAAGGCAAAGCTCGGTGGGATAGTCAAGAAAAATGAAGGTATCACAGCGATCCATCCTCTGCGCCATGGTGGAGGCGTAATTGCCGTCGATGATCCACTCTTCCCCCGCAAGCACTCGCTCAAGTCTGTTTAAAAAGAGGGCGCGAGCCACCGTGGTTTTATCGGCGTTCCATTTAAGCAGATCCAGATGGCAGAGCGGAAGCCCTGTTTTTTCGGCAAGCGCTCTTGAAAAAACGCTCTTACCGCTGCCGGGACACCCGACCACAAGCACTCTTTTCAAAACGCCACATCCTCCCCCGGACGGGACTTTGGACGAATCGCCTCCTCAAACGCAAGAAAATACTCGATTGCGTGAGCGGAACCCTCCTTTTCGTCGGTGGCGCGGAAGCGGCAAAACTCATCAAAATAGGCAGGTGCATTCTTCATGGCAAGAGCAAACCCTGCAAATTTCAACATATCAATATCGTTTTCACTGTCTCCAAAGGCTGCCGTCTCGGTTCTTTTTGCCCCAAGACAGTCAAGGATCAGCTTCATGCCGCTGCTCTTGTCGTAGCCTATACAAATGCCCTCGGCATAGCTTTTGAAATGAACGATCCGAAGGCCGGGAAAGGCGTCTGCAGGCACTTTTTCGGGAGCGCACCAAAAGGTGACCTTCACAATGGCGGGCAGCTCCTGCCGCTTGAAGATCTCTTCTGCACCCTTTTGTCCGTCACGAGTTACCTGTGCGTAAAAATTTTCCTTTTCACCCTCGAAGATCACCTGCGCATCCTCAGCCTTTGCAAAATCGTATACAGCGGCAAGAGTTTCTCTTGAAAGCGGCTGCCTTGAAAGCACCTGCCCGAACAGATCGGTATAGGACGAGCCGCAGATATGCCCTGCAAAGAGGGGATCGTTAAAGATCTCCTTTGGCACGAAGGCGGGTGATCTGCCCGTATTTAAAATAAGGATGTGCCCCTTGCTTTTCGCCTTGTTCAGTGCCTCTCTGCACTTCTCACTGATGACACCGTCCACAAGCAAAGTGCCGTCCAGATCAAAAAAGAGGACCATCAGAGCGCCCCCGTGGAGCCAAAGCCCCCCTGCCCTCTAACGGTCTCGGAAAGATCGTCCTGCAGGTCGAACTCTGCGGTGTAGTAAGGTGCGATCACCATCTGTGCGATGCGCTCCTGCGGCTTGATGCTTTGAGGGCTGTCGCTGTGGTTAAAGAGGGCAACCATTACCTCGCCTCTATAGTCGCAGTCAATGACACCCACCTTGTTTGCGGGTGCAAGACCTCTTTTGGAGGCAAGACCCGAGCGTGCATAGATCAGTCCCACCGTGCCAAGAGGCAGCTCGATGGCGATCCCGGTGGGCACCAGCAGACATTTTCCCGCCTCGATCACCCTTTCTTCCTCAATGCAGGCGTAAAGATCTGCGCCTGCGGCGTATGCGCTGCCGTATGCGGGCAACGTTGCACCTTCTCTGATTTTTTTAACTCCAACCTTGATCCGTTCCATCACTTTTCCTCACTCATCCGCTTTCTTTTCACGAAATCTTTTCAGCATACGAGTATAACCACCGGCACCATAAGTGTAGCTCCGATTGACTCTGCTGATGGTGGTGGTGCTCGCTCCCGTCTTTTCAACGATCTTGGAATAACAGTATCCCTCGGAGAGCATTTTTGCCACCTCTACCCTTTGCGCAATGTCCAAAATCTCCTTTGCACTCAACAGATCCTCTAAGAGCATCCGACACTCCTGCTCACTCTCAATGCCCACAAGGGCGCTGACCAAAAGTCCAACGCTCTCTCTTTTGAAAATTTCCTGTTGCATAGGAACCTCCCACATAGAATTGCTATTTTGATCTCTTTCTAATTTTATCACAAAAACACCCGTGTTTCAAGAGGGTGCGCCTCTTTTTTCTTCATTTTTGTCCGTGGCGCTCTTTTTTTACAACTAAAAAACGACCCGCATAAGCAGGGCCGTTCTTTAGTTGATGAAACTGTCAAATTACTTTTTTACGATCGCATTTGCAATCTGGCTAGCGAGGATGATCTTGTAATCAACATCGCCCTTGTAGAACTTGACGATACCGATGATCCAGAAAATGAGCATCACGATCGATGCGATCTGACCGATCACAGGAACAATGTTCACCACGGGAATCAATGCACCGGAAATGATTGCAGTCAAAACCTGCACGCGCTCTTCTCTGTTCATGGATGCCCACCAGAAAATGAGCACAATGATCAAAAGAGGCCAGAACAGAAGCATGGTTCCCCAGAAAAGATTCTCAGCAATGCCAAGAGCTTTCAGCTTACCCTTCATAATTTCCTCCTAAATATGTATTTATGAACGGTTTCCCGTCACGTAATGATTATATCACACTCTATTCAAAAATGCAATAGCTTTGTTGATATTTTCAAAACAAAAAAACTTCCAAAACGGAAGTTTTTTGTTTGAAAAATTATTTAACGATCAGCTTTGCGATGTGATATACACCGGGAATGGAGCAGGGCTTGCCCTGGAACTTAAAGATGCAGACCACTATAGAAGCACCTGCCACATAAGCGGGTGCAACAACCGTAAACGCAAGAACAAACTTAACTGCCCAAGCAACAATGATCGCAACCAGTTCTCTCTTCTCATCAGTATCTGATGCGCCCTTGATCAGTGCTATTACTGCAATAACTGCAGCAACAAAATCAAGGGAAGGAAAAATCATCAAAAGATAGCTGAGTCCGAAATACACCTTGCTCTTCATGCCAAGGATCTTCTTTTCTTCCATTTTGTTTTCCTCCGTGAGATATGTAATTGAGCAATCTCTGCTCTGTACACATTATATCACAGTTTATTCAAAAATGCAATGGGTTTATACTTTTTTATCTACAAAAATATTTTCTTCTTTTTTTGTAATATTACAGCTCTTTTTTTCATAAAGATATTGAAAAATGCGCAAAAATAATGTATAATGAATGTGTATGAAAAAATCCGTATCATCACGGACGACAAGAAAGGATCAAAAACTATGAGAGTCGGAAACATTGAAGTAAATGTAAAGAAAACCCCCGTTTTGGAGCCCGAGTTCGTTCCCATGGGTCTTTATATGGACGCCTTTGAAAAGAACGCCACCGAGCCCTTTGCCATCGCTGTTTACAGAGAAAATGGCAACGTCAGCGTGTACGACACCAAGATCTACGGAACCGAAGAGTATTTTGAAGATGACTGCACTTACGCAGAGAGAATTTTAAAGTTTATGCTGTGGGCGGCAGGCGGCTACAAGGTTGCCGTTTGCGGTAATGCAAAGGTATTCGCCGCTCTGGCTGACCTCTACAAGAGAGGCGGAAGACAGAACTTTGACGTGAAGACCATGTCCGACGTTTATGAAAACGAGTTCGAGATCGTGAACATCGCATACGAGGAAAAGCCCGAGCCCAAGTCCTCCCCCAAGTCTGTGGGCGGTTACGTGGACGGCTGCAGAATCGGCTTTGACGCAGGCGGATCGGATATGAAGGTTTCCGCTGTTGTGGATGGCGAAGTTATCTACTCCGAGGAGATCGTTTGGCTGCCTAAGGTGAACACCGATCCCGATTACCATCTGACCAACATCGTTGCCGCAATGAAGAAGGCGGCTGAAAAGATGGAGAGAGTGGATGCCATCGGTATCTCCTCCGCAGGTATCTACGTTAACAACCGCACCATGCTGGCTTCCCTCTTCCTTGCAGTTTCCCCCGAGGATTTCGAGGCAAAGATCAAGGATATCTACAAGAACGCCTGCGCGCAGGTAGGCGAAACCATTCCCTACGAAGTAGCAAACGACGGTGACGTTTCCGCACTTGCAGGTGCTATGGATTTAAAGGATAACCGTGTAATGGGTCTGGCTATGGGTACCTCCGAGGCAGTGGGCTATGTTGACGCTTCGGGTAACATCACCGGTATGCTCAACGAGCTGGCGTTCGCCCCCATCGACGTCAACCCCGACGCTCCCTTAAACTCCTGGTCGGGCGACAAGGGCGTGGGATCCGATTATCTGTCTCAGGACGCAGTGATCCGTCTTGCTCCCAGAGCAAACATCACCCTGGACGAGGAGCTGACCCCCGCACAGAAGCTGAAGGTTGCTCAGAAGCTGGCAAACGAAGGCGATCCCGCTGCACTTTCCATCTTCGAGTCCATCGGTGCATACCTTGCACACGCTATCGGTACCTACGCTCATTTCTACGACATCGCACACCTGCTCCTGCTGGGCAGAGTATCCTCCGGCAAGGGCGGCGATCTGCTGGTTGAGACCTGCGTGAACACCCTGAAGGAAGAGTATCCTCAGCTGAATGTAAACGTGGAGCTGCCCGACGAAATGGCAAGAAGAGTTGGACAGAGCATCGCAGCAGCATCTCTGGTGAAGCTCGGCTAATTGAAAAACATCGGGGTTGCTGTGCCAATACGGGTCAGCGACCCCTTTCTTTCCAAAGAATATAACTGAAAGGTGGAACGATCATGAAAGCAATGACCTTTAACATTCAGCACGGCAAAGACTTTTTGAAAGGAAACATCGACCTCAAAAAGGTCGCAGATGCCATCAAGGCAGAGGGCGGCGAGGTGGTCTGCTTAAACGAGGTGTACGGCAAGGGGCCCCACCCTCATTTCACAGCACAGGCAAAGGAGATCGCCGAGTACTTGGGGTATGAGTGGCACTTTGCCCCTGCCATCAAGATCATGGGCGCAGGCCCCTACGGCAACGCCTTTCTCTCTAAATATCCCATCATCAAGGCAGAAACCGTGCCCGTTCCCACTGTTCCCCGCACCCACGAGGGCTATTACGAGGACAGATGCGCCTTTTGCGCCGTGGTAGACGTGGAAGGGCGGTATCTGACAGTGGTCGGCTGTCACTTCGGTCTTCAGCCCGAGGAGCAGGTGGAGTGCGTGAAAACGGTCTGCGACCTGATCGACGCCTCGGTTTATCCCGTGGTGCTGATGGGCGATTTCAACGTCACCCCCGAGGATAAGGTCCTTGAACCCATCCGTCAGCGGCTGAAGGACAGCGCCGAGATGGCAGGCGGAAACGAAGCGACCTTCCCCTCCGACAAGCCCGACATCAAGATCGACTATCTCTTCTATTCCCCCGAGATCACCCTCGAGGAGGTGACGATCCCAAAGAAGATCGTTTCCGACCATCTGCCCATCGTGGCACAAATTCGTTTTTAAGTCTTAAAACTCACCCTTTCCGGTAAGGAGGATCTATTGTTGAAACGAATAACAGCAGGTATTTTGCTTTTGCTCTGCCTTTTTGGCACCCTGTCCTTCTCTTCTTCAGCCAACCTGCCGGGCATGAAATACACGGTGATCTGGTCGTATGGGACGGTAGGAGAGTACTATCTTGACCCATTGCGCTATGCAGAAGGAGAGGTTCCCAAGGTGCCCGAGGGCATCACCCCCACAAAAGAGGAGGAGCATCGGCTCTTCCATTTCATCGGTTGGGACAGAGCTCCGGAGCCTGTGAAAAAGGATACCGTCTACTATGCCGTTTACAGGGTGGCTGAAAAGAAATACGCCATGGACTTTGATACGCAGGTGACCGTCACCGACGCCACTACCCTGCTGCTCCATCTTGAAAATCCGTCAGAGGCAAAAACCATGTCCTCCCCCGACGTCACCGCAGACGGTACGGTTTCCATCAAGGACGTCACCTCCCTTCTGCGCTATTTAGAAAAGGGAGAGCAGCCCGAGATCTCGGGAAAGACCCTTCTGGAGCAAGCCAAACAGTAAACTATAAAAAACGCTCAAAAGCATTTTGCTTTTGAGCGTTTTTTGGTCGGTGGGTAGACTGATCACTTGGCGCTGATGGGAGTTGCACTATACCGCTGTCTTCCGGGGTGAAATGCCGTGCTTGCAAACGAAGCTATGCAAGCTTTAGCCAACAATCAGCTCTCCGTCTAAAATAGTATTCATATCCATAACACTACTGTCTGCATTGTAAATCTCATACTCAAACGGAAATCCGTCTTTTGCATATAAAGTAAATACAGTCGGAGCGCTTCCGTCTTGTCTTACGGTTTGAATCATGATCATATCCGACATTCCCAAATAGCCATCCTGAATATTCGGAGTGCGGAACTCAATGATCTTATAGTACGGTGAATAATCACGAACGATGTGTTCGGCAGCTAAAGCGTTTATGTAATTGATCGTTTCAGCTTTGCTTTCGAAATCCTGCTTTAAGATAAAATCAAGCAATCTTTTTTCTTCATTTGAGAAATTGTCGTTGGTAATCATGAGTCCACCGCCTTTCTGCCGTTATTATATCATAAATTCGATATTTAATCAAGTGAAATATTCGCCTTACGGCGAATGTGAAATAATTCACTTCGTGAATTGTGAAATATTGCTCCCGTTGGTCGCAATGTGAAATGAAATTCGTTCCTTCACACGCCGCAAGGCAGATTTCATCGCGAAGCGATTTCATCCACCGCAGGTTGATTTCTTCCGCCACCGGCGGATTTAGTTGAAAAAAGACAAGTCGAATTTCGACTTGGCTTTTTTCAACTAAATCCGCCGTTGGCGGAAGAAATCCACCTTCGGTGGATG
>JAGBIB010000132.1 GCA_017935195.1 Clostridia bacterium | reverse complement strand
GCACCTCTGGTGGGACTCAGCGCCCCGATGACCACCACCGTGCCCGCAATGGAGCAAACGGTGCGTCTCATCCACGAAAAAGCCCCCTTTGCCCGTGTGATGGTGGGCGGTGCGGTGCTTACCCCCGAATACGCCTCCATGATTGGTGCCGACTTTTACGCCAAGGATGCCATGGAGGGCGTGCGCTATGCAGAGCAGGTGCACGGCAGTCTGCTTTTAAAGGGCTGAGTGGTGACTCAACTATTGGTTAACCTCTCTTGACAGCACGGTGTTGCTGTGGTATAATTGAAAAAAAGCGGCAATGCCGCAAAAAGGAGAATGACAATGAAAAGAATTGTTGCAACCGTTCTGGTGCTTGCAGCACTGTTCGCTTTTGCATCCTGTAATATCCTTCAGGAGCTGAAGCCTTATGAAGCAGAGGACAAGGTTTTTGAAAAGGCAGGATTGAGCCTGACCTTGACCGAGGCCTTTGAGGAGACCTCTTATGAGGGCTATACCGTTTGCTATGAAGCACTTTTTTCCGCAGTGTATGTGCTCAAGGAGCCCTTTAGTGCAATAGAAGGCTTTGAAAACTACACCATCGATCAGTATGAGGACTTGGTTCTGCAGGCAAATGCCTCCAAGAATCCCACCTCCTCCACCCTTGACGGTACACCCGTGATGGAATATTCCTGGGAAAACACCGATCTTGGCGTGACGTACCGTTATTTTGCGATCATGCTGAAGGGCGAGGATGCCTTCTGGCTCGTACAGTTCACCTGTGCCCAGGAGTATTATGAGGAATACAAGCCCTATTTTGAGAAATGGGCAAAGACCGCAGAGGTATAAGCGGATCTCGGATGCTGTGAGGGTGTCTCAAATGCAGAACGCATTTGAGACACCCTTTTTTTGCCGATGCTTCTTGAAATGAAAGGAAAACTGTGCTATAATGGAGCATCGACGGTTATATTGAACGGAAAAAGTTTGAAAGCATCTCTTTCAAACTCGGATTTGTAACTTTCGGTGGCGGTTGCCATCGATTTTTGCAGAGCAAAACCGACCCCAATTCCAAAAGAAAGGAAAGCTTCGCAATGCGAACGCCACGGCCCTACCTATGAGATCTGTAAACCTGAGACTTTTTACCCTTTTGATCTGTATTTTGACGCTTCTTTCGGCTCTTCCGAGCTTTGCGCTTCTTACGCAAGGACAGGAGGGGGCGGAGGAAGAAGAGATCACCATCCTTGCTGCCTCCGATTTTCAGCCTCAGGGAGGGGTGATCCTCGGAAAAAAGGCACTGACCAACATTGCCAACGCCATCAAGGCGGACGGCATCAGCTCTGTGGATGCGCTCTTTTATTGCGGTGACTACACCAATGCGCACGGCAGCGTTTCCTCTACCAAGTCGGGCATGGACGGAGTGAGGGATGTTTACGGGCAGTTCGTCGGCAAGAAGCATATGTATTTTGTGCAGGGAAATCACGATGTCATGGCAGGTACCACCGGCATGACGGCAAGCGGTAATAATGACCCTGCAGGCGGTGATTACGGTCTTTTCGTGATCAATAATGACGATTATATGTGGTACAATACCGACCAAGCAACGGTCAGACATACCGCACAAAGACTCATCGACTATCTCAATGCCAAGCTGGAGATGGGTTACGACCGTCCCGTGTTCGTACTCTCCCACCTTCCTCTTCATTACAGTATGCGCACCAAGCTTGAGGGTGACGGCAGATGGGCACAGTATATTTTCAGTGCGCTCAACGAGGCGGCCTCCAAGGGACTGAACGTGGTCTATTTGTTCGGTCATGACCATTCAAACGGATGGGACGACTATCTGGGCGGCGGCAGTGTGTTTTTGAAAAAGGGAGATACCATTCAGGTGGCCAAGCTTGGAAGCACCAGCTATTTTGTGGAGCACACCCTGAATTTCACCTATGTAAATGCGGGCTACACCGGATATTATGACAATTCCAACGGCTCCGACGGGGCGCTGACCTCCACCATCATCAAGATCAAGGGCGATGAGATCACCTTTACCCGTTACGATGAGCAGGGTATCCACAACATGAAATCGGCGGGTGTACGCAACGAGATCAAATCCGAAACTGCGTACGATCCCAACACCCTTGTGTATTCTTCGCCTCAAACGGTCAAGCTGACCGAGGTGGAAAAGGCCGTCGTGAGCGATTTGGAGCAGCCCTCTCGTGCAGGAGATGCCTATGTGCGGATAAGCGTTCCCGCGGCAGAGCTTATTGACGGCGGAAAATATCTGATGGTCTATACGGGCGGCACTGACAAGCTCATCCTGCCTCAGGTGGGCGTTGCGACTTCCTCCTCGGGAAAGCTTCAGGGCTTGAAAATGGAGGATACGGAGTTGTTTGGCGATCCCATGGTGAGCGGTTCCTTTGAGGACTATCTGTTCACCTTCGAGAGAAAAAGCTCGGGCTGGCTGATCAAAAAGGACGACAAATACCTTTGCTTGAAAGAAACCGATTCCATGGGCGTTACCGCCACCTTTGAGGAGGAGGGGTCGGTGTTCACGATGGGATACACCGTGGGCGGTCTGACGCTTTCCGATAAGAAGGGGCTTTGCTTGAGCTACAGTGACAAAAAGCTGCTCATCGGCAACACCGAATCTGAGGCAAGCATTTACATCTACGGTCTTGCGGGCAAGGCGGTGGACGTGATCAACGGAAAAGCGTCGATCACCAACAAGATTCTTGCGGCAAACAAGGGCGAAACGGTGACCTTGAAGGCAGATCCCTTCTTTGGAAATCACGAATTCGTGCGCTGGGAGGTGCTGTCGGGAGGTATTACACCGGAAGATGCTTCCTCCGCCACCACCACATTTGTGATGGGTGATGCCGCCGTGAAGGTGAAGGCGGTCTATCAGGATCATGAGCATACCTACGACTGCCAAAAGGCAGAGGAGAACTACCTCAAGGAGGGAAACGAATACTATCTTTCCTGCGCCTGCGGCAGATCCTCAAAGCTCGCAGAGGGTACCACCTTCACGCTGATCATAGAATCCCCCTCTCCCTCCCCCTCTTTCTCGGAAGAGCCTTCATCCGAGGCGTCCTCCGATTCAGAGTTTGAAAAAGACGGGAATGATGGCTCTGTGGGGCTGATCGTCGGCATTTCGGCAGGGGCGGCGGCTTGCATACTGGCAGTGGTGGCGGTGATCGTCATCCTGCTTAAAAAGAAAAAGAACTGATTCCGATTTCCGATAGCGGTATGTTTGCAAGGGAGCTCTTTGAAAAAGAGCTCCTTTTTTTTAAAAAAGAATTGAAAAGAAAGGAAGGCTGTGCTATAATGAGGGAAATAAAGGCTTTTTTCAAAGGAGCAACACCATGAAAAAATTGATCGCATTTGGAATTTGTATTGTGCTGTTGATGGGCATCCTGCCGCAGACCTTGACGGTTTTCGGGCAGGAGGAGGTCACCACCCTGATCGCTTGCTCGGATTTTCAGCCGAAGAGCGGTCCTGCAAGCGGACAAAAGACGGTTGCTCGGATCTTGAAGACCTTAAAGGAGGAAAGCGGCATCAAAAAGGCGGATGGATTGCTCTTTTGCGGTGACTATGATTTCGACACCTACGGGGATGAAAGCTCCAACAAAACGGGAGTGAATACCGTGGCTTCGGTCTTCTCTGCCACGGTTGAAAGAGAAAACATGGTCTTTGTGCAGGGCAACCACGATGCACTGGGCGGAAGCCTTGGCATGAACAAGAGCGGTGAAAACGACCCTGCAAGCGGAAAATACGGGGTATTCGTCATCAACAACGATGACTATATGTGGTATAATAACGACCAGACCACCATCAAGACCACGGCTCAGAATCTGACCGATTATTTAAACGAAAAGATCGAGGCAGGATATGATCGCCCCATCTTCGTCCTATCCCATCTGCCCTTGCACTACAGCATGCGCACGCAGGTGGATGGTGACGGACTTTACGCCACCTATCTGTTTAATGCCATGAACGAGGCGGGCAAAAAGGGACTGAATATCTTCTATCTTTACGGCCACGACCACTCCAACGGCTGGGACGATTATTTGGGCGGTGCGGCGGTCTATCTGCCCAAGGGAGATCATATTCAGATTGCAAAAAAGGGTAACAGAAGTGCCTTTACCGTGGAAACGCTGGCGTTTACCTATATGAATGCCGGGTTCGTGGGGTACTATAACAACGAAAACGGCTCAGACGATGCCCTGACCATGACCCTCTTTCAAATCAAGGGAAATGAAGTGACCGTCAACCGTTACGACAAGGACGGCGCACACAACTTGAAATCTGCGGGCGTGAGAAATGCGTTCAAGAACGAGAAGGGATATGACCCCAATACCGATGTGTATCCTTCCCCCCAGACCGTTTTGCTGACGGGAATTACCGAAAAAAGCCCTCTTGAAGAGGTGATGACCTTAAACAGAGCAGGCAAGGCGTATACCCGCGTGACCGATCCCGCCACCATCAAGGACGGTGGTCAGTATCTGCTGGTCTACAGCACGGGAAGCGACAAGATCGTGACTCCGAAGGTGGTCAGCAAGAGCAATTCTGCAGGAGAGCGAGTAGGCTTTGACCTGCTGAAGGCAGAGGGTCTTGGAGGCCATCTTGCCTGCGGTGATTACGAGGACTATCTCTGGACCTTTACCGAGAAGGACGGTGGATACACCCTTTCAAGAGATGGCAAAGCCATGACGCTGACCCGCACCACCGACCGAGCCATCACGGCAACCCTTGAAGAGGGAGAGGGCAATATCTTCACTTTGCGCTTTGCGGTGGGCGGATACTATTTTGAAAGCGGCTCCATCAGCCTCAATTATAATGCAAGAGGATTGATCAACGCCTTTACCTCCGATCCCTCGGTCTTCTATCTTTACGAATACGCAGGCTATCCCTTGGACGTGTTCGGCGGCAAAGCCACGGTAAACGGCCAAAGGGTACTTGCGGCTCATCCCGGAAGTGAGGTGACCGTCACCCTTTCTCCCTTGTGCGAGGGGGTGAGCCTTGAAAAGTGGACGGCCGACGGATTGACCCTTCAGGACGATACTGCCGCCACCTTTACCTTCACCATGCCCGAGGGTGCCGTGAAGCTGGACGCTTCCTATAACAGCCACGAGCATCGCTTTGACTGTCAGGTGGCAGAGGAGGCGTATCTGAAGGAGGAAGGGGTATACTACCTGTCCTGCTCTTGCGGAGCTTCCTCCAAGGGTAGCGAGGGAGAAGCGACCTTCACCCTCACCGTTGAGAGTCCCTCGGAGAAGGATCCCTCCTCGGTCAAGCCCGAGGAGAGCGCACCTTCTGTCGAACCCGAGGAGAGCACTCCCGAAAAGAGCCCCTCTGCAAATGCTCGGGAGGAGAAAACGGGGGATGCCGCCCTCTTTATCCTTTTCGGTGCGGTGGGTGTCGGTGTGATCGCCGTTGCGGCGGTGGTGCTGATCGTTGTTTTGAAAAAGAAAAAGTAAATTGCTTCAATTGTGAAAAGCATCCTCCTGCGGGGGATGCTTTTTGTAATTTAAAAAATGCGCTGACCGATGTGTTACCTGCCAGATAAGCGGATTGTGGGAATATTGTTGAAAGTGACCAACGGCGGAGCCAAAAAAGGAGCGAGGAGAAAATTGCGAAGGCCGTTTAAAAAAAAGCACGCCTCTTTTAACCCGAAAACATACTGCTTTTTTGCTGTTCCGCGGGCAATGTTTGTGTTTTGAATGGTTTTTGTTGAAAATGACGAAAAAAAGCAAAAAACACTTTACTATATTAGCACGTTACCATATTGTCAAAGCGGAGAAGTTGTGCTATAATACCCCCATGCAAAAAAGGGCACATCGCCCAAGCATTTGGAGGAATATAAAATGAAAAGAATTCTCGCATTACTGATGGCAGTGGCAACCCTGCTGTCTCTGACTCTGGTGTTCGCTTCCTGCGATCCCGCTGCCACCACCGACGACGCCAAGCCTTCCGAAAGCAAAGGCGAAGCATCCGAAAGCACCGAGGGTGAAGGCAAGACCGTTGTGGTTGGCTACACCATTTATGAGCCCATGAACTACAAGGACGAGAGCGGCAAGCTGGTTGGCTTTGACACCGAGCTGGCTGAGGCTGTTTTTGCAAAGCTGGGCTATAAGGTGATCTTCAAGGAGATCTCTTGGGATCAGAAGTATACCGAGGTAAATGCAGGCACCATCAACTGCATCTGGAACGGCTTCACCGCAAACTCCGCTGACGACGACGGTATCGCAAGAAGCGAAAAGGTAGACTTCTCCTACAACTACATGAGAAACAAGCAGGTGATCGTTGCCAAGTCCGCACTGGCTGATACCATCACCGATGCATCTTCTCTGAAGGGCAAGGTTGGTGCTGTTGAGACCGGTTCCGCAGGCGACTCCTTCCTTGGTGACAATTTGGAAGGAGCTATCAAGAACGGCGTGACCTCTCAGCTGGATGCAATGAAGGAGCTGACAATGGGTACTGCAGACTTCGTTGTTGTTGACGATCAGCTGGCAAAGGCTTACGTTGGTAAGGGTGACTATGCCGATATGAAGATCGTTGAGACCGTGACCGGCACCGAGGAATTCTACGCTATCGGCTTCAAGAAGGGTGATACGCTCAAGGACGAGGTCAACGGCGCTCTGGAAGCACTGGCTGCAGACGGCACCATCGCTGCACTGGCTACCAAGTATGGCGTTTCCAACACCGCCATCACCGATTTCGCAGATCAGAAGTAATTAAAAAAGCAAAAAGGACGCAAGGGGAGCCTTCGGGCTCGCCTTGCACTTTTGCGTTTTAAAGAGTAAGGACGACCAATGAGTTTTTTAGATATTACCTTAGATTTGCTTGAGGGCTTTGGCATCAGCTGTATGCTGTTTGCCCTGACCTTGCTTTTTGCCATCCCCTTGGGATTGCTCTTTTCCTTTGGCACGATGAGCAAGCATAAGGTCATCAAGGTGCCCACAAAGGTTTTTGTGTGGATCATCCGCGGTATTCCGCTGATGCTCTTTATTTTCGTGATCTATTATCTGCCGGGACTCATCGGTGGGATCTCGATGAATGTCTTCAATACCATCGACAGGGAGATCACCGTGGCAATGGGTGCTACCGAGCTGATGTGGCACGGTAGATTTTTGGCGGTGCTCATCGCCTTCGTCATCAATTACGCCTGCTATTTTTCCGAGATCTTCCGCGGAGGCATCGAGAGCATCTCCAAGGGACAGTACGAGGCGGGACAGGTGCTGGGTTTGACCAAGACCCAGATCTTCTTCAAGGTCATCTTAAAGCAGGTGGTCAAGCGCATCGTGCCCTCCATGTCCAATGAGATCATCACGCTGGTCAAGGACACCGCCCTTGCCAATGCCATCGCCATCCCCGAGATCATCAAGTGCGCCAAGGATATGGCAAGCACACAGGCACTCATCTGGCCGATCTTCTATACGGCGGTCTTTTATCTGATCTTTGTCGGCGGGCTGACGCTGCTGTTCGGCTTCGTTGAGAAGAAATTAAGCTATTTCAAGAGCTGAGGAGGGAAGGAAATGTCTATCTTAGAAGTACAGAATTTCACCAAAAGCTTTGGAAATACTCCCGTTTTGAAGGGCATCGACTTTTCCATGGAAAAGGGCGAGACCCTTGCCATCATCGGCTCCTCGGGAAGCGGCAAGACAACCCTGCTTCGTTGTCTCAATTTCTTAGAGACCCCCGATACGGGCAAGATGTACGTGGGAGGCGATCTGCTTTTTGATGCAGAGGACAAGAGCCACACCTCCGATGAAGCCATCCGCAAAAAGAGACTTCATTTCGGTCTGGTTTTCCAGAATTTCAACCTCTTCCCCCAGTATACCGTTTTTGAAAACCTCTGTCTTGCTCCCAAGCTCCTTGCCAAGGAAAAGCCCGAGTTCAAGAAGAACAAAAAGCTTCTGCTGGAGGAGATCGAGCAAAACGCCAGCGATCTGCTTTTGCAGGTGGGACTTTCCGAAAAGGCGGACTCCTATCCCTGCCAGCTTTCGGGCGGACAGCAGCAGAGAGTTGCCATTGCAAGAGCACTGGCGCTTTCCCCCGACATTCTTTGCTTTGACGAGCCCACCTCTGCCCTTGACCCCGAGCTGACGGTGGAGGTATTAAACGTGCTGCGCTCTCTGGCAAAGAAAAACCTGACCATGGTGGTGGTGACTCACGAAATGGCGTTTGCCTCGGAGGTTGCCGACAGAGTCCTCTTTATGGACGAGGGCGTGGTCGCCTTTGACGGCACCTCGCAGGTCGCCTTCGGACAGGACTGCCCCTGCCCCCGTTTGCGCTCCTTCCTTGGCTCCATTGCCAAGTAAGCATCGCGTCTTCTATAAACTGTGATAAAGAAAGCCCCGCTTTCTTTCGTGACCTTCCATAAAGGGATCACGAAAGGACGCGGGCGTTGTTTTTTCAGAACTC
>JAGBIB010000131.1 GCA_017935195.1 Clostridia bacterium | reverse complement strand
TTAAATCTGATGCCGCAGGGAGGAAAGGCTGACTACATCGTTTCGGGTCAGTTTTCGGGCAAGGCATATAAGGAAGGGCAGAAGTTCGGCACGGTAAGAGAGGTAGCCACCTCCAAGCCTGACAACTTCACCTACGTGCCCAAGGTGGAAAAGGACCGGTTCGATCCCGAGGCGTCCTTCGTGCATATCTGCTACAACAACACCATTTACGGCACCAAGTTTGACTATATTCCCGACACGGGCGACGTGCCGTTGGTGGCGGATATGTCCTCCTGCATCCTGTCCGAACCCATCGACGTAAGCAAATTCGGCGTGATCTATGCAGGCGCACAGAAAAACGTAGCTCCCGCAGGATTGACTATCGTGATCATCCGCGAGGATCTGCTGGGCAATGCCCGTCCCGAAACGCCCACCATGCTTGACTATGCGGTGCAGGCGGCCAACGATTCGATGTATAACACTCCTCCCACCTACCCCATCTACGTGGCAGGTCTGGTCTTCAAGTGGATCGAGGAGACGGTGGGCGGCCTTGACAAGATGAAGGAGTATAACGAGAAGAAATGCGCACTGCTTTACGATTATCTTGACGGTCAGGACTTCTATATCGCTCCCGTGAAGAAGGAAAACCGCTCGATGATGAACGTCACCTTCAAGACGGGCGATCCCGATCTTGACGCCAAATTCGTCAAGGAAGCCAAGGCGGCAGGCTTCGTCAACTTAAAGGGTCACAGATCGGTGGGCGGTATGAGAGCGTCCATCTATAATGCGATGCCCATTGAGGGTGTGGAGAAGCTGGTCGACTTTATGGAGAAATTCAGAAAGGAGAATGCGTAATGTACAGGATCAAGACCTATAATAAGATCTCCAAGGTGGGCTTGCAGGTCTTTGACGACAAATATACCGTTGGTAACGAGGTGGAAAACGCCGACGGCGCCATCGTGCGCTCCATGGCACTCCACGAGGAGCAGTTTCCCGAGAGCCTGCTTGCCATAGCAAGAGCGGGTGCAGGCACCAACAATATCCCCATCGACCGTTGCTCTGAGGAGGGGATCGTGGTCTTCAATACCCCCGGAGCCAACGCCAATGCCGTAAAGGAGCTGGTCATTGCAGGACTCTTCCTTGCCTCCCGTAAGATCGTGGACGGCATCCTCTGGGCAAACACCTTAAAGGACGGCGAAGGGGACGTGGGCAAGACGGTAGAGAAGGGCAAGAGCGCCTTTGCAGGTCCCGAGATCAAGGGCAAGGCACTGGGCGTGATCGGTCTTGGTGCCATCGGTGCTATGGTTGCAAACGCCGCCGCAGATCTTGGTATGAAGGTCTACGGCTACGATCCCTATCTGTCGGTCAGATCGGCACTGAACCTGGATCACAGCGTGAACTATATCTCCGATATAAAGGATATTTACAGAAACTGCGATTACATCACCGTGCACGTGCCTCTGCTTGACTCCACCAAGGGTCTGATCGGGGCAGATGCGCTGGCGCTGATGAAGGAGGGCGTGCGCATTCTCAACTTTTCAAGAGGCGGACTTGTAAACAGTGAGGCAATGCTGTCAGCACTTGAAGGCGGCAAGGTGGCGGCGTACGTCACCGACTTCCCCTCGGAAGAGATGTTAGGCGTGCCCGGCGTGATCGCCATTCCTCATCTTGGTGCCTCCACGCCCGAGTCGGAGGACAACTGCGCGCTGATGGCGTCTGAGCAGCTCATTGACTACATTGAAAACGGAAACGTGACCAATTCGGTGAATATGCCTCAGATCAGTATGCCCAGAAGCTCTGAAAAGCGCATCTGCGTCATCCACAAGAATATCCCCAACACCCTGACAGCCATCACGGGTATCGTCGCAAAGGATGGGGTCAACATTGAGAATATGCTCAACAAATCCAAGGGCGATTACGCCTATACCATGCTTGACGTGGCGCCCACCGACTACGATGCGGTGTGCGAGGAGCTCAAGGCGGTCAACGGTGTGATCCGTGTGAGAGTCATCTAAAAAACAAAAATCCTTTTTAGCTTCGCCGCTAAAAAGGATTTTTTCGTTATTCCTCGTTGAGTGCCGCCTTTAAGGCAAGGGAGAGCTGATGGGGGCAGGAGGTGTTTTTGAAGCCGCAGGTGATGCTTGAAAGCTTGTCTGCAAGCAGAGCGGCGTCCATGCCCTCGGCAAGAGCGGAAATGCCCTTTAAATTGCCGTTACAGCCACCGTAAAACTGTACGTTATATACCTTTCCTCCCTCTAAATCGAAGGTGATTGCAGAAGAGCAGGTGCCCTTCGTTTTATAGCTATAGCTTTTCATCTTTTTTGATCCTTTCGTTCATCGTACCCGACCATTGTACCATATGTTTTTCAAAAATGCAAGACAAACCTTGCATTTTCGGCAAATATATAGTATACTGAAAAAAGAGAACGAAGGAGGTGACGAAATGATCTATCTTGAATCCTTTAAGCCGGCAAGCAGGGCGCAGGAAGAAAGCAGGCTTGTGGGAAGTGACGGTACCGACGGCAGAGCCCGTGGTGAGCATTCCCATCTTGTGGACATGGCTTGCTTTTCAAGCAACAACGTCTACCCCTTCAAGATTTTTCCCGATAAAGGGTTAAACCGCCTTTCCTTCGAGCCTATTACCGTTTTATACGGGGGCAACGGCTCGGGAAAATCCACGATTTTGAACGTGATCGCCGAAAAGCTGGAGCTTGATCGCTCATCTCCCTTCAACAAAACGCCGTATATGGAGGAATATCTGCGCCTTTGCTCCTACGAAACGGCAAGGGGAGGGCGCATTCCCCGCGGGAGCGCGATCATCACAAGCGACGACGTCTTTGATTTCCTTTTGGATATCCGCTCCATCAATCAGGGGATCGACGAGCGAAGAAATGCCCTTTTTGAGGAATATGACCTTTTAAGTAACCCAAATCATCATTATCAGTTAGGCTCCCTCGAAGAATACCACACCTTGAAGCAGAAAAATAAAGCCCGCTTCAAGACCAAGTCCGCCTACGTTTCGGAGGCGATGGGTTCAAGAGAAGTGCAGGGGCAGTCAAACGGCGAGAGTGCCTACTTATATTTCACGGAACGGATCAGGGAAAACGCTCTGTATCTGCTTGACGAGCCCGAAAATAGCCTTTCCCCCAAGCTTCAGCTGGAGCTTGCCCGCTTTATAGAGGAGTCGGTGCGCTTTTATAACTGTCAGTTCATCATTTCCAGCCACTCACCCTTCCTGCTTTCCTTAAAAGGCGCAAAGGTCTACGATTTAGACAGCCGCCCCGTCACCGTAAAGCCCTGGAGCGAGCTTGAAAACGTGCGCATTTACCACGATTTTTTTGAAGCGCACAAGGATGCCTTCAAGTAAGTGCATTCTACGCAAAGAGGGAAGTGCAATATCATAAAAAGCAGGGACGTTTTGCACCGTCCCTGCCCTTTTTTATTTCTTTTTCTTTTGTCTGACCGCCTCGGTGAGCAGATATTCGATCTGCCCGTTGATGGAGCGGAAATCCTCCTCCGCCCAAGCCGAAAGCTCGTTCCAAAGGGTAGGGGAGAGGCGCAAAACGATCTGTTTTC
>JAGBIB010000130.1 GCA_017935195.1 Clostridia bacterium | reverse complement strand
GTGCTCTCCAGCGCCTCCTCAAAGGTCAGCGAAGGCAAAATGCCGGGCAGGCACCCTGCCAGCATACTTTTTCCCGTGCCGGGAGGGCCGATGAAGAGCAGATTGTGACCGCCTGCCGCGGCGATCTCCAGCGCCCTCTTGGCACTCTGCTGACCCTTCACGTCGGCAAGGTCCACCCTTGCCCTGCCTCTTTCGGAAAGATAGGAGCGGCGGTCAAAAACGCTCTTTTCGATCAGCTCCTTGCCCGAAATGTGGGAAAGAAGCGCCGAAACGTCCTTCACGCCGTAGACCGAAACGCCCTCCACCACCGATGCCTCGGGGGCGTTTTCCTTTGCCACGAACACCCTCTTGATGCCCGCCTGCCTTGAAGAAAGAACCATAGAAAGCACGCCGCTGACGGGTCTTAGCTTGCCCGAAAGGGAAAGCTCACCGATAAAACAGCAGTCGGAAACGTCCTCCTTGACCTGTCCGTCCGCCGCAAGCACCGCCATCAGCAGGGCAAGATCGTAGCCCGAGCCCGCCTTTTTCTTATCGGCAGGTGCCATATTCACCGTGATCCTGGCGCAGACGGGAAAGATACAGCCTGCCGAAAGGATGGCGTTCTTCACCCGTTCCTTGGCTTCCTTCACCGCGTTGTCGGGCAGTCCCACCACGTCAAATCCGCCGCTTTTTTCGTCAAGCACCTCGTTTAGCGCACATTCCACGCTCACCGAAAAGCCGGTAACGCCCTCTACGCCCGCCGTATATACCGTCGCTATCATCGCCACACCGCCTTCATCGTCCTTCTTGAAACAAAAGCGGGGCGATCGCTTCTGCCGCCCCGCCGCTTGTTCCTGCCGTCTTTTGTAAAATGGAAAGGGATTACTGAGAAATATCCAGAGCCTGGTTGTACAGCTTCTTGAACGCCGCCGCCTTCTTGTCGCAGTAGGCTCTCATTCTGGCAACCTCTTCTTCGTTATACTTCTTCAGATCGCCGTCCTTGAGCTTGTTCTTGTACATCTTGTCCAGCATCAGCGCGTATTCGATGTCCATAGACGAAATGTTTTCGCCGTGCATACAGACCACCATGTTGGATTTGCCCTCCAGCAGATAGTCCACCGCCGCGATACCCATTCTGGACGCGGCAACGCGGTCGCGCAGAGTGGGCGAGCCGCCTCTGACCACGTGGCCAAGACGGGTGAAGCGGGTCTCGATGCCCGTTCTCTCCTCGATCTTCTGGGTCAGCTCCTCGGCGTAGCCCTTCACGCCCTCGGCAACCATGATGATGTAGTGTCTCTTCTTTCTGCTCTTACCGATGAGGATCTCCTCGTACATTCTCTCCTCGTCGAAGGGCAACTCGCCCACCACGATCTGTGCCGCACCGGTGGCAAGACCCACGTTTACGGCGATGTAGCCCGAGTGTCTGCCCATGATCTCCACCACGTTGCAACGGAAGTGGGATTCGCAGGTGTCACGCAGGTTGTCCACCATCTGGATCGCCGTGTTCATTGCGGTGTCGTAGCCGATGGTGTATTCGGTGGATGCGATATCGTTGTCGATGGTCGCGGGAATACCGATGCAAGGAATACCTCTGCGGGTCAAGTCGGTGGCACCGCGGAAGGTACCGTCACCGCCGATGCAAACCATACCCTCGATGCCGTTACGCAGACAAGTCTCAACCGCCTTGATCATACCCTCTTCGGTCTTGAATTCCTTGCTTCTTGCCGAATAAAGGATGGTGCCGCCCTTGTTGATGATGTTGGATACGTCACGCATACCAAAAAGCTTGGTGTTGCCCTCGATCAGACCCTTGTAGCCCTCGTATACGGCAACCACCTCCACATCGTGTTCCTTTGCCTGTCTGACCACCGCACGAACTGCCGCATTCATACCGGGCGCGTCGCCTCCCGAGGTGAGCACGCCAATTCTTCTAATCTGTTGTGCCATAATATTTCCCTACCTTTCGATTTTGTTGGTTTATTTAAGTATAATGGGGCTCTGCCCCATCCCCCGCGAGCCCTTTTTGTAAAAAGGGCTCGACCCCAAAAACTTTTGGAGCTTTGGGTT
>JAGBIB010000129.1 GCA_017935195.1 Clostridia bacterium | reverse complement strand
GGTCAAGGTATCAAAAGATACCTTGACCGACGCTTTTTCTTTTTGAACGCCTCACCCTGCCGTCTCCTCTGCACGGCTGCGCATTTCGTCAAGAAGTGCCTTTGCAAGCCGTTCGGGATTCTCGTCCTCTTCCGTTACCGTTTCGTAAAAGTAAAATCCCTCCGGGAAGGATGCGGTATCATTGGAAATGCCATATTCCTTCATCACCCGATCTACAAGGGGAGCCACCTCTTTATTGCTCCGATTATATGCCTCGATCAATCGCATTCTGACGTCCGCCACCTCTGCCTTGGGCAGGTACACCGAATAACGCACCGGCAAGCTTTCATCTGCCGGGGTGATCCTCATCTTTGAAACGACCATATCGTCAGGTGATTTGTAGTGAAACAACTGGGGAAAATCAAAGGTGATCTGAAGCAGATCTCCCCCCTCGAGTTGCCAATCGTAAACACAGTATTCGTCGTTCTTTGTCCCTCGAAATCCCAAAAGCTCCGAAACCTGCGCATAACTCATCAGCTTTTTGATCTGCTTGATGGAATCCTCGGGCGCAAGAGGCTGCTCCTCCGATTCCTTTTCCTCCGAAAAGAACCAGGAGGGATAGGGGATGGGAAGCTCTGTATAGGAGGGGGAGCAGGAGGGAGAGGTTTCCTCCTGCCCACTCTCTGTTTCGCCAGATGAAGCCGAAGGCTCATACAGGCTGATGGTATCGTCGTTACATCCTGCAAAAAGCAGGGGCATACAAAGAAGGATCATTGCCGCCGCAAACAGGACCCCTTTATTCTTTAAACAGTTATTATTCATGTCTTCTCCTTTTCATTCGCCCACAAGGGCCTGCTTTTCTGCTTTCGCCTTACCGGGATGATAGACCCAAAGATGTACCACACGATCGGAGCGCAGACGGGTTCCGGCAGGCTTATCCTGCAGGATGCAATCACCGATCTCATATTCGTGGGCGTGATCCACTCCCGCAATGCTGTCGGAGGAGCTGTACTGAATATGCACGGCGATATTTCTCTCATGAAGAAGCGCCACCACCTGCTCCTCGGACTGAGCGATCACGTAGGGCATGGTCGTCCAGACGCAGGGACCGTAAAGGATCTCCAGATCTCTCTTCGTATAGCTCTTTCTCATCTCCTCCTGATAGCTTTCGGGATAGTCCTCAAGAGGAATCCTGAAGGCGGGCAAATCCTCGTAATCCCGAACGTACAGCACCTTTTCGCCGTATTCGTCATATTCACCCACCTGATATTTCGGTGGGAAAGCGATAGAATACATTTCGATGCGCACCACTTCGTGCACAAGATTCAGCGTGCGGTCTTCTATGACCATCGGATCGGTATACTTGAACAGATTCATCAGGTACTGCACCTGCTTTTTCTTCACACCGTAACGAGTGCCGATCTCTTTGGCGAGCTCATCCGAAAGAGGGGGTCTGGCACCTTTGCAAGCGGTCACGATCTCCTCATCCAGCATATTTTCAGCGATCTCCACCGTCCAATCAAAGAGGATCCTTCTTACAAGCGATCCTTCTCCCAAGGATGCAAGCAACGCCTTCATGTCTCTCTCTGAGCCAATATATCTCTTTTCAATCGCACCGCGAATCAACGCTCTGACCGCCTGCTCTACACTCAAGCCATTCAGCTCCGATTCATTTGCCAGTGATTGCAAAGCAGGATCCTCAGTCTTAAAAGAGGTAACAACGCCCTCCTTCACCTCAAGCTCCACATTCTTTTCCACGTTTAATGTAATCTGAACCCACTCTACCTCAGGCAATTCAAGGGAAGTTTGGGGAAGATCCTCAGTCGTCTGTGGAGGATCATTTTTAAACATTGAAAACAGCGGAACCATTCCCACCGTGATGACCAGTATGACTGCGGCAGCAATCAAAGCATATTTTAAAACCACGGCACGTCCTGCCTTTGCACGCTTGTCTGCAGCTTCCACAAGCTCCGCATCTAAATAATTCATCACATCCAGCATATACAGTTCATCTCGACTCATATCCCAAAGCCCTCCTTCTTTAAGTATTCTTTCAGCTCATTTCTGGTTCTGAAAAGCTGACTTTTCACCGTTCCCTCGCTCATGCGATAGCGCTTTGCGATCAGAGAAACGGAATCGGTATACCAGTATCTGCGCACAAACACGTTTCGACGATCCTCGGGAACCGTCTTTAAAAAGCGATTGATCGCTTCGCCCAGCATCTTCCCATCGAATGTGTTCTCCACATCCTCAACATGGGGCAAAACCGTCTCAAGCTCAGCAGAAAGCGCCACCAACTCGCCCTTTCTCTTCTGCCGCCCCTGCTTTCTCACCAGATCAAGGGATACTTGTCTTGCAATCTTCTTCAAAAAAGCGTAAAAATAAGAAAAAGGTCTGTGCGGGGGAATCGAATTCCAAGCAAGCAGGTAGACGTCGTTCACGCATTCCTTCGCCGACTCCTCATCATCTACGATGCCACAAGAAAAATGTTGCAGCTTCTTGCCGTATTTTTCCGAAGTAAGTGCAATAGCCTCCTCACTTCTCGATAGAAATAGGCTCACGATCTTTTCATCTTCCATACGCTCCTCCTTTCTGTGTTGTCTTCACCTATAAAAGCGTTCTTTTTATCTTTCGGTTGCAAAAATTAGAGTTAAAATGTTTCATTATTTCAAGTCCTTACGTTACAGTATATCATCAATCTGAAAAAAGAGCAAGCATTAAATGAAAAAGCCGCCTGCACAACCGTGCAGACGGCCAAGACCGGTTATTCAAAGCCGCAAAGCTGAGACAATACATTCACATACAGTCTTGATTCCCCTCTAAAGACCTTCCTCGAGCAAGGAAGCTGATATTTTCTTTGAAGAAGCTCAAAGGGATATTCTTTTTGATTGATCAGGTTTAACCTGATGGCCTCGGCAAGATTCTGCCGCTGCTTCTCATCCCAATCCTTGCCAACCATTGAGGCAGCAAGGGCCATATATTCGGTGTATGGTGAGGTCTTTACAGACTCAACCAGTCCTCCGCAGGCTCTCGTAACACCGCGACTTGGGATCTTGCTTCTGTTCGTTCTTTCGTATCCATTTTTCACGCACAACACCCTTTCTTTTAATAACAAGAACATTTGTTCTTTTTCAAAAGCATTATAGCATAAAATACTGATTGGGTATACAGCAAAATCGGACACAATGGTATTAAAAACAGTGGGCAAGAAAATGGATAAAAAGAAAAAGCCCTCCCTATTGGGAAGACCCTGCTTTTTGAAAAGTGTTCATTAAAAACCGAACAGAAGTGTATCGAAACGAAACTCAAACGCAGCGTTGAACACTTTGTTTAGAACAATGATGTTCAAGCCCTCGGCCAATTAGTATCGGTCAGCTGAATGCATTACTGCACTTACACCTCCGACCTATCAAGCTTGTAGTCTACAAGCG
>JAGBIB010000128.1 GCA_017935195.1 Clostridia bacterium | reverse complement strand
CTTGACTCTTGACAACTATTACGCACCGAACGCGCCCCAAAGCACGGCACTGACAGTAAAAGAAATCGAAAATGCGGTTATTTCCGCAGGCGGACAAGAAGACGCAATGCTCTTCTTTGACCTGACAGTAGGGAATGAAACTCTGCGTCTGGTAGACTTTGCAAGCGCGGGCAAGTATCACGAAAATCCCATTCCCTCCACTTACTACAGTTGGCTGACCATCACCGATGCTCCCGAAAGCAAGGAAGGCGTAACTTGGCAAAACACCGACAAAATAAAGATCTTCTTCGGTGAAAACCTCATGGGCGAAAGCGCTCTTGCCTATGCGGGCGACACCGTGAAATTTACCGTCAGCATCCCCGAGGGACAGGTTATTGATAAGATCACTTCTTCAATTGACGATCTTGCCATCACCCTTGACGGTGATACAGGCTCCTTTACAATGCCTGAGGAGGAAGTGACCCTTTCGGTAAGCTTTAAGGAGGGGAGGAATGATCCCATCGATCCTCCTCAGGCAGGCGACGCTACCGCAATCATCGCAGTTCTGGCGATCGTTGCAGGCTGTGCACTCTTCGTAGTGCTCAAAAAGAAAAAGGCATAAAGCCCATATAAAGCAAAAAAGAAAGGTGGATAGCGGATGGAAAAGTTCTTCAATAAAGTCTTAACCGTAGACCTGAAGGACGAGGAACAAAGCGAGCGGATCATCAAGGCGTTAAACTGCAAAACCAGGCGGGATATTTTGCGCCTGCTTAGCGGAAAAACACTGAGCATCTGGGAGATTGCCGAAAGGCTGAACGTCCCGCTGTCCACCACCTCCGAGCACGTGAGCGTCCTTTTAAAGGCGGGGATCATCTCGGTGATCCGAAAGGAAGGCAACCGCGGGCAGAGCAAGATCCTGTCAAGGCAGTATGAGCAGATCCGTATCGATCTGGTGCCCGCTTCCGCAGGCTCCCAAAGCAAAGCAGAGCTTTACCGCGAGGAGATCCCCATCGGAAGCTATACCGATTTCAAGATCGGAAAATACTGCGGGATGCTCAGCGAAGAGGGCTACGTTGGCAGAAGGGACGATCCCTCCACCTTCTATGCCCCCCTGCGGCATAGGGCACAGCTTCTTTGGTTTGACTACGGCTATCTTGAATACAAGGTTCCCTTAAGGCAAACGCAGGGAAAGAGGCTTTGCGGACTTTCCCTATCGCTGGAGCTTTGCTCGGAGGCACCCGGATATAATGAAAACTGGAAATCAGACGTCTTTTTTGAGATCAACGGCGTGCCCCTTTGCACCCTCACCCTGCCCGGTGACTTTGGAGCAAGGCAGGGGGCGCTAACCCCAAAATGGTGGAAAGCTGGCACCCAATACGGACTTTTAAAAAAGATCGAGGTAAGAAAAAAGGGCACCTTCCTTGACGGCAAACCCTGTTCGGACATCTGCATCGCCGATCTTGTAGCGGGCGGCAGTCCTTCCCTCTTGACCCTTCGTATCGGAGTGAAGGAGGACGCCAAAAACCGCGGCGGCATCAATCTTTTCGGCGAAAAGTACGGCGACCATCCCCAGCACATTTTGCTGGATCTCGTTTATAAGGAATAAGAAACAACGCCATACGGCAGACTCAATTTATTTTGGGTCTGCCTTTTTTATTTAAAACGCACTAACCCCCCCTTTTTAATATTTCTCAAACATTTCTCAAAAAAACGAAAAACATCGTCGTACTACAATAGCCTCACGATGAACGAAAAAACGTAAGAGAAAGAGAGCTTGACCTATGAAAAGATTTATGATCCGCACACTGTCCCTCACCCTGCCCCTCGTCCTGCTTTTGGGTTTTTGCTCTTGCAACACCCAGATCCTGAAAAATCTGAACGGCGCGGTGGCTTTGCCCGACAGCTACGCCATCGCCTACGAGGTAACTGCAGAGGACGGCACCGTCTTCACCGTGGCAAAGACGGTGGACGGAGAAGGAAACGTGTACTTCAAAAACAAGGATGAAGAAAATCTGTTCATCAAGAGCGGCGACAGCTTCCTTCTTTACGAAAAGGACGAGAACGGCGTCTTCACCCTGCGTGACGAGGACGTAAAATACACCACCAAGGCGGTAGACGAGGCGACCGCCGCCTTTCTTGACTACGCCGAGCAGTCCAAAAAACAGTTTATGCCCACCGCCAAGCAGGAGGGTGAAGAGACGCTCCTCGGACGGACCTGCACCGTCTATAAGCTGGGCGTTGGAAATGACAACACCGGCGTGACCTACTCCTACTACGTGGATGGCGAAACGGGCGTTTGCCTGGGTATGGACTCGGATATGGCGGTGGCAGGCATAACGCTTGGGCAGTCGGGCGAAACCTTCACCTGCACCGCATTCGTGACCGAAGAGATCCCCTCCCTTCAAGAAAAGCTTCCCCAAGCTTAAAAGCGACTAACACAACGGCAAACAAAACAGAAAAACGATCAAAAGGAGAATCGAGCAATGGCAAATTTCTTAAAAAAAGCCTTTTCGGATATGAAAGAAAGCGAAAAGGCACAGCACGAGGTTCATAGGGGTATGCGTCTTCGTCGCCTCTTTATTGCAGAGGATTTTCGAAGCGGATATGCCAAAAATCTCTTCACCGTGCGGGCAAAAAAGAGCGACTACGTCATTTCAAAGACCCTTATGGGCTTTTTATGCGGTGCGTCAATGCTGATCCTCTATTTTATCGGCTCAGCCCTTGGCGGTGCCATTGCGGGACTGTCCTTTGATTTACACGGACTAAACGCTACGAATCTTTTGATGTGTCTGCTGTCTAAAATCTTTTTGATGCCGGTTTTCGTGTCCATCTTCACTCTCATTTCCGTAGCGGCAAAAAAGCGGGCGTGGCTGTCGATCTGCGCATCGCTGGGGGGCGGAATGCTTCTCTTTATGACGGTGTCGATGATCACTCCTTTAAGCGCCACCATCGTAAATGCGGGTCTTTGCCTTGCAGGCGGTCTGCTCTTTGCACTTGGTATTGGGGCACTCAGCACGCTGATCTTAAAAAAACAAGCTTGGTTTAAAACGATCCTTTCAAACGAAAAAAGGTGCTGTCTCAAATTGCACATTTGAGACAGCACCTTTTTATGATGATTATGCCAAAAGCGCTCCCCTTTAAGGACAGGATCCGATAGAGCTTATAGGGGGGTCTCTTCCCTGACGGTAAAATTCCCATCGCCAAGGGGTTCCTGTTGACAAACGGCAAAAAAATGGTATAATAGAGACACGCTTACCCTTGGAGGATCCTATGAAAAAAACACACCGTATGACGTTGATCTTTGCTTCGCTTTTACTGGTCTTTTCCATTCTTACAACCGCCATTGGAGCAGAAAATCTCACCGATGCGGGCAAGATACTCGAAAAATTTGATGTTTCCCTGGACGGTGCCATCTCTGTTTCAGACGTGACCGCCACCTTAAACCATCTTGCCACGGCAATGGCGGAGGAACACGATCCTTTTTTCGATTTCTCGGGTGAGGGTGTCACCTCCATCAGTGATGTAACCGTTCTTTTGAACTATCTGGCAAGCAATTGCGGACACAAACGACAGATCCTGCCCGCAAAGGAGCCCACCTGCACCGAGGACGGTCATACCGAAGGGGCGATCTGCGCACTCTGCTCCCTGCCCCTTATGACACAAACCACCTTTAAAGCAAGCGGACACCAATACGAAGACGACCGCTGTACTCTGTGCAAGCAGGCAGACGCAAAGGCGTATCTTGAAAAGATGACCCTGCACGAAAAGATCTGCCAGCTCTTCATCCTGCGCCCCGAGGAGTTAGGCAACGGTCAGTCGGCAACCGCCCTGAATTCCGCCCTTGAAAGCGGTCTTGCATCCTATCCCGTGGGTGGCTTCATCCTTTTTGCAAACAACATCTCCACTCCCGATCAGCTCACCGCCTTCACCTCCGATATGCAGTCTTCCTCCAAAATCCCCCTCTTTATGGCGATAGACGAGGAGGGCGGCAGAGTTGCCCGTATTGCAAGAAAGAGCAGCTTTCCCGAGAAAAACATCGGCACGGCACTCTCCATCGGACAGACGGGCGATCCCAAAAACGCCTATAACGCCTATAGCACCGTGGGCAGCTATCTGAAAAAGTATGGCTTCAATCTGGATTTCGCACCGGTGGCAGATGTCTTCACCAACCCCAAAAACACCGTGATCGGTGACAGAGCCTTCGGCACCACCCCCGATCTGGTGTCCAAAATGCTCACAGCGGCACTGCAGGGCATGGAAAGCACCAAGGTCATCGGCTGTACCAAGCATTTCCCCGGGCACGGCGACACCGCGGCAGACAGCCACACCGGCTTTGTGCAGGTGACTAAAAGCTGGGAGGAGCTGAAGGACTGTGAGATCCTGCCCTTCAAGGCGGCAATCGATGAAGGTGTTTCCATGATCATGACCGCCCACATCACCACACCGAACGTGACGAGCGACGGTCTGCCCGCCTCCCTTTCCTACGAAATGATCACGGGAAAGCTGCGAAACGAGCTGGGCTTTCAGGGGGTGGTCATCACCGACGCCCTGGAAATGGGTGCCATTGCCAACCACTACGGAGCGGGTGAGGCCTGCGTGATGGCTCTTGAAGCGGGCTGTGACATCCTGCTTTTGCCCGCAGATTTCTCTTCGGGCTACGAAGCGATCAGCGCCGCCCTTTCCGAGGGCAGGCTCAGCGAGCAACGCTTGAACGAAAGCGTCCTGCGTATCCTTCAGCTTAAAGCCGAATACGGGATCTTATAAGCACTACTAAAAATAACAGACGGCTCAGATGTTTTCTCATCTGAGCCGTCTGTTATTTAGTCAAGCTCTGCTTTACCGGTGTAAAGCTCGTGGTATCTGCCCTTCATCTGCAAAAGCTCCTCATGGGTGCCTCGCTCGATGATCTCGCCCTTTTCAAGCACCATAATGGCGTTGGAATTGCGGACGGTGGACAGTCTGTGGGCAATAACGAAGGTGGTTCTCGTACTCATGATCCGATCCATACCCCGCTCGATATGCCGCTCGGTTCTGGTATCCACCGAGGAGGTCGCCTCATCCAGCACCAATATGGGGGCTTTGGAGATTGCGGCTCTGGCAATATTCAACAGCTGTCTTTGACCTTGAGAAAGGTTTGCGCCGTCGCCCGTGAGCATGGTCTGATAGCCGTGCTCCAGACGCATAATAAAGGAGTGCGCCGAGGCGGTCTTTGCCGCGGCGATCACCTCTTCGTCGGTGGCATCGGGTCTGCCGTAGCGGATATTCTCCATCACGGTGCCCGTAAACAGGTGGGTATCCTGCAAAACCATTGCAATGTTCTTCCGAAGCACCTCTCGCTTGATCTGCTTGATGTCCACACCGTCAATGGTGATACTGCCCTCTTCGATATCATAGAAACGGTTTAAAAGGTTGGTCACCGTGGTCTTGCCCGCACCCGTAGAGCCCACAAAGGCGATCTTCTGACCGGGCTTGGCGTAAAGGGAGATGTTTTTAAGCACCGTCTTATCGGGCAGGTAGCCGAAGGTAACGTTCTCCATTCTCACGTAGCCCTTCATATCGGGCATGGGGTCTGCGTCGGGGGTATCCGCCTGCTCGGGCTCCATATCCATCACCGAAAAGACTCTTTCCGCACCCGCCAGAGCGGAGAACACCGCCGACATCTGCTGAGAGATCATATTGATGGGCTGGGAGAACTGTCTTGAGTAGTTTGAAAAGACGGTCAGCTCACCGGGGGTAAAGCCGGTAAGGAACATCAGCACGCCGCCGACACACACGGTGAAGGCGTAGGTGATCTGGGAGGTATTGCCCATAATGGGGCCCATAATGCCGCCGAAGAACTGCGCCTTGAACTGCTTATCCCGCAGATCGTCGTTGAGCGTTTCAAATTCCTCTACGCAGGTTTCCTCGTGGTTAAAGACCTTGACCACCTTTTGTCCCGTCACCGACTCCTCGATGTAGCCGTTTACCGCGCCAAGGGCGGACTGCTGTCCCTTATAATACTTAGAGCTGCGCTTGGCGATCATACCGCCGCCAAAAATGAAGATGGGAGTAAAGAGCAGAATGATCAACGTCAGCCAGATATTGGTGGTGATCATAAAGACGAAGGTACCCACAAGAGAGATGGTGCCCGAGATCACCGAAATAAGGGAGTTGTTGAGCATCATATCGATGTTGTCGATATCGTTTGTAAAGCGGCTCATCACCTCGCCCGTGCTGTTGGCATCAAAATATCTCACAGGTAAGGTCTGCAGCTTTTCAAACAGATCGTTTCTTAAACTCTCACCCACGCCCTGGGAGACCGACAGCATCAGTCTGCCCTGCAGATAGTTAAAGGCGATGCCCGACAGATAGATGAACGCCATAATGGTGATCGCCGCCGCAAGATAGACCAGCATCGGGGTGAAATCGTCCCTTGAAAGCAGGTCTGAAAAGGGCTTATTGGACGCCGCCCAATCAAAGATCCTATCGGCAAGACGGACAAACACCCCCGCCTTTTCGTCAAGCTCCACCCCTGCGATGCGGTTGATCACCGGGCTTAACATAAAGGATGCCACAAGAGAGGTGAGCGTGGAACCCAGCATACAGAAAAGAACTGCCAAAAGTCTTCCCTTAAACCTACCCAGATAACTGAACATCCGTATAAGGGTCTTCTTGGTGTCCTTGGGCTTACCGCCCATTCTCCCTCTCATGGGGCCGCCTCTTCCGGGACCGCCCTTGCCGTTTGCGGAAGCGGAGGATGCATACTGCTTTTGCAGTTCTTCAAGACTTCTTTTTGCCATATTCTTCATCCTCCCTTCTCACGCCTTTGCCACAGCGACGGGCTGACTGCGCCCATCGGTTTGGGAAACGAAAATTTCCTTATATTCCTCGCTGATCTCCAACAGCTCCTCGTGGCCTCCCACAGCGGCGATCCTGCCGTTATCCATCACCACGATTAGGTCGGCATCCTTCACCGAGCTGATGCGCTGTGCGATGATGATCTTGGTGGAGTCGCTGAGATAATTGGCAAGACCCTGCCTGATCTGCCGCTCGGTGGCGGTGTCCACCGCCGAGGTGGAATCATCAAGGATCAGGATCTTGGGCTTCTTCAGAAGCGCTCTCGCAATGCAAAGCCTCTGCTTCTGACCACCCGAAACGTTGGTACCCCCCTGATCAAGCTCGGTGTCGTAGCCTTCCTTGAAGGTGGACACGAACTTGTCTGCCTGTGCCAGAGTGGATGCCTCTAAGATGGCGTCCATATCCGCCTCCTGATCGCCCCAACGGAGGTTTGACTCAATGGTGCCCGAGAACAGCACGTTCTTCTGAAGCACCATACCCACCCCCTCGCGCAGGTTGTAAAGCGAATAGTCCTTCACGTCGATGCCGTCGATAAGCACCCTTCCCTCGTCCGCATCGTAAAGGCGGGGGATGAGCGACACAAGGGTGGTCTTGCCGCATCCGGTGGAGCCGATGATGCCCACCGTACTGCCTGCGGGGATCTTCAGGTCGATCTTTGAAAGAACGGGATCCTCGCTTCCCTTATAGTAGCGGAAGGTCACGTCCTCGAAGACGATCTCGCCCTTTTCGATCACAGCCTCCTTATGCCGCGCGTTTTCATCGGTCAGGTCGGTCTTTTCGTCAAGCACGGCATTGATACGCTTCGCCGATGCCGCCGCACGGGAGAAGGAGACGATCATAAAGGTCACCATCATCAAAGAGGAAAGGATCTGGGTCACGTAGGAGATAAACGCCGACAGGTCACCGATCTCCATCCCGTGGTTCTGCACCATCCGTGCGCCGAACCACAAAATGGTCATGGTGGTCACGTTCATAAAAATAGTCATCACGGGCGACATGAAGATCATCACCTTCATTGCCGACATCCCCGCGTTT
>JAGBIB010000127.1 GCA_017935195.1 Clostridia bacterium | reverse complement strand
TCACGGCTGTATTTCAGATAATAGCGGATACTGCGCCCCTTCTGCCCCGACATATAGGAGCAGCCGTGTATAGCACCTGCAGAAACACCGATCACCCCGTCAAAGGAGAGGCCCTCCTCCATCAGCCGATCAAGCACCCCTGCGGTGTAAATGCCTCTCACCCCGCCTCCCTCAAGCACCAGACCCAGCTTTTCGTTTTTTTTAGTCAAAGGATCACGACCTCTCCGAAAGCTTCGGGATCGTCAAAGATCAGCTCACCGCAGGCGGGCACCCTGATTCTTCCGGATGCCGGATTCTTGATGCTGAGGATGGGTTCGGAAAGGGTCGCCTCCACCTGTGATTTTTCAAAGGACAGATCGCAGTCGATCATTTTACAGTTGACCAGCTTCAGATCCTTACAGTAGCAAAGAGGCTGTGTGCCGATCAGGGTGCAGTTTTCAAAGGTCACGTTCTCGCAGTACCACCCCAGATATTCTCCCTTTACGGTGCAGTTTCTCACCGTCACGTTTTTGGCATGCCAGAAGGCGTCCTTGGTGTTGAATGCACAGTCCTCAAACAGGGCGTTTTCTATATATTGAAAGGAATATTTCCCCTCGAGGCTCACGTTTTTAAAGTGCAGATCCTTTGAGCGAAGCATAAAATACTCGCCCTTGACCGCACACTCCTTCATCTCGATGCCCTTTGTAAACCAGCCGAATTCGGCAGACTCCACGTCGCAGCTCTTCATTTTCACCCTGCCGCACTCACGAAGCGCCTTGATGCCGTGAAGGGTCGCTTCTGCAATGTCTACGTCCTCCGAATACCACAGCGCCGCACGGCAAAGGGGCGTCAGAGTGCAGGAACGGATAGTTAGCCCCCGATCGTGCCAGAAGGGATAGCGCAGATTGAAGGTGCAGCTCTCTACCGTGATATCGTTACACTCCTTAAAAGCGCTCTCTCCGTCTGAAGGACCGTCAAAGGTGCAGTTTTTCACGTCAAGAGCGCTTTTTCCGTAAAAGGCGCGCTCCTCGTCGTGATTCTCGTGTTCAATAAGTACTCTGTTATTCATAGTATTTCGGGCATCTGCCCGCCTTTCCTTGCGCATTTCATACATCGGTTCTTTGGATCCGTTTATAAATAACATCCGTGCGTTCAACACAAATCAAAAGCGACAAGCTTCTGTCGAAACTTGTCGCTTTCTGGTGCCGGAAGCGGGGGTCGAACCCGCACGGTATCGCTACCACTGGATTTTGAGTCCAGCACGTCTGCCAATTCCATCATTCCGGCAAAGGGTATGAACCGAACACCAGTATCATACCATATTATTTGCAAATTTGCAAGTGCTTTTTAGAAAAAAGTTGTTTTTTTATTCCATACGCAAATCCAATTTGCTGATCTTTTCCAACAGCTCCTCTTCTTTTGAAGAACTGCTCTCCATCTGCTCGATCTTCCTTCTGATATAGAGCATCTCTTCGTCGGTCCTGCTGATCACATCTGCACAGTTTTGAAGCCGCACAGCCAAGTCGTTACAGCAAGACAGATCGTTCTTGTAGCGAAGCTGATGCTCTAAGCTTGCCCAAAAGTCCATTGCCATGGTGCGGATCTGCACCTCTACCTGCATATCCCTTTTCTGCTTTGCAAAAAAGACGGGAATACTGATAATCAGATGCAAGCTCCTGTAGCCGTTTTCCTTTGGAGAAGCAATGTAGTCCTTTTTTTCAATGAGTGTTACATCATCCTGACTGAGAAAGGCATCTGCAATCATATAGATGTCGTCGATGTAGGCACAAATCACCCGCACACCCGCAACGTCATGAAGATGCTGCTCGATGTTTTCCACGGTAAATGTAATGTCTCTTTTAGCAAGCTTTTCGGCAATGCTTGCCGTTTTTTTCAGTCTGGAGCTCATGGAGCTGATGGGGTTGCGCTGATACCTCACCTTGAATTCGGTACTGAGCACGTCAAATTTGGTCAGAACCTCCTTCATGGCGCAGGTGTAGGTCATCATCAGATCTCTATACTCGATTATAGTGCCGATTGCCTGCTTTTCTTTGGATAGCAGGATCTTTACCGACTTTTCATCGGTCAGTGCCCCCAATGCCGCAGGAAGACTGCCGCACTCTGCACTTTGTACCCATCGGTCAAGACGGTCGCTGTCAAATTGACCGTAATTCTCGCTATTCAATCTCAGTTCTCCGTTCATCTTGTTCACGCCCTGTTCTTTTTATCAAGATAGTCCTGCAAAATGATCTCTGCAGAAAGGGTGTCCACCACCTGCTTTCTTTTTTTCCCTCTGCAGTTGGTTTCATTGAGGAATCGGTGTGCCACCATGGTGGAGCAACGCTCGTCCACCAGTTGTACCTTCATTCCGCAGGCCTCCTCCAGCCTTGCGGCAAAATCAGCCACCTTTTGAGCTCTTGGTCCCTTGGAGCCGTCCATATTGATGGGTAGTCCCATCACAACCTCAGATGCTTGCTTTTCCATGATAAGAGCGCAAAGGCGGTTTATCAGCCGCTCCTCACTATATTCGGTGATGGTCTCAAGGCCCGATGCCATTTTGCCAAAGGGGTCGGACAGCGCCACACCGGTACGTACGTCTCCCAAATCTATTCCAAGTACTCTTGCCACGTATTCTCTCCTTAAAATTCAGTAAAAAGCTTCAATAAAAACCACCCATGCGTGCTTCTCTCACGCCATCCGCCACTTGCAAAACAAACCTTTCGATCTCGAAAAAGACCTCTTCCCTTTTTTCACCGCTAAAAAGGCGTGAAGAAGGGCTTTCAAAAAGTCTGAGAGACTGCATACAGATCTCCGCATCAAGTAAACGATCGGAAAGCATCTTGGCACCCTCCTGCTTCTCTCCTGCAAAAACCATCACGGGCAGCCCCTGCTCGATAGAGCCGGCCCAGAGAGGATCGCCCGTTATAATCCCCGATTCAAAGATCTGACGGTAGGCATCTGCTGTTAACGGGAAGCCACAAGGCAGAGATGTCCCTTCTCCTTCGGGTGCAGGCGCACTCTTTTTATAGCCGTACAGCTTTTTTTCAAGAGCCGGGGCGGGCTGATCCTTCTTTTTTCCTTTGCATGAAAGGAAAAAGGTCAGCTTTCCAAGCACGGGTGACAAACGGAGTGCGTCGGGACAGGACAGGATCATTCCGTCGCTACTCTCCTTATAAAGTGCCATCCATCTTTGCAGGATCTCCGCTCCAAGCCCCTGCCCCAAAAGCAGATAGGGCAGATAGCGGTACTTTTTCCTCATCAGATCGTATAAACGCTTCTGATCCTCGATCAGGGTATCCAGCGCCCTTCCTTTGCCGATGTTTCCGGGCTCTTC
>JAGBIB010000126.1 GCA_017935195.1 Clostridia bacterium | reverse complement strand
TCCAGCACCGAAAAGTCCACCGAATCCTTATGGATGCGGGGCGGGGTGCCGGTCTTGAAGCGGCGCATGGAAAAGCCAAGGGAGGCAAGGCAGGAGGAGAGTCCGCCGCTTGCGGGCAAAAGGTTGTCAGGACCCGCCGAAAGGGCTCTTTCACCGATGACCACGGTGGAGTCAAGATAGGTGCCCGCGCAAAGGATCACCACCTTCACGGGATAAAGACCGCCAAGGGCGTTTTTTACCCCCGTTACGGTGGGGCGTCCCTCCCGCTCTTCGGTGCGCACCTCCGTGATCTCTGCCTGCACAAGGCGCAGATGGGGGGTGTTTTCCAGGGTCTTCTTCATGTTTTCGCTGTAAAGACGACGGTCTGCCTGTATTCTTTTGGAGTAGACGGCAGGCCCTTTCCCTAAGTTCAGGGTACGGGATTGGAGGGTCACACGGTCAGCCGCATAGCCCATCTCACCGCCCAGGGCATCGATCTCGAAGACCAAATGCCCCTTGCCCGTGCCGCCGATGGAGGGATTGCAGGGCATATTGGCAACGCTGTCGGCATTCATGGTAAACAGCAGGGTATCAAGCCCCAGCCTTGCGCAGGCAAGGGCGGCTTCGCACCCTGCGTGGCCCGCACCGATGACCGCAACGTCCCCTTTGGTCAGAATATACTCGTTCATGTTGCTCCTTACTCAGTAGTGAAAGGCGTGCCAGATGATCAGCTCCGCCGTGATGAGCAGTAAGGCAAGAGCTCCGAAAATACGGAATAAAATATCTTTTCTCATAACTGTTCAGCTTTTCTGAAACAAAGAGAAACGAGGCGCTTGCGCCCTCCCGTTCTCTTTTTTTATTTATGGTATTTGCCACCGCCGTTGATGTTAAAGGCGCGGTAGGTCTGCTCCAAGAGGATGACGCGCATCAGCTGATGGGGAAAGGTCATCCTTGAAAAGGACAGACGGTAGTGGCAGAGCGCCTTTGTGGATTCGGGAAGCCCGTCCGAGCCGCCGATGACGAAGGATAGGGTGGAAAATCCTCTTTGAGGAACGGTGTCGATAAGCTTGGCAAGCTCGGGGGAGGAAAGCTCCTTGCCCTCCACGCAAAGGGCGATATTGTAGTCCTTTTCCTTGATGAGGGCGGCAAGTGCCTTGTCGTCCTTTGCTTCAAGGATCTCGGGACGGCAATAGCCGCCAAGCCTTTTCATATATTCGGCACAAGCCATCCGCAGGTAGTCCTCCTTCAGGGTGCCGTGACAGATAAAGCGTACGCTTAACATTCCATCTCTCCCTTCACCGATGCCGCAGAGCAGAGCAGGGCAGGCACGCCCCTTTGCCGATGAGGACGGTGGGCTCGTCTCTTTTGGCGACTTGCACTTCGGCTTCGACTCCTCTTTTTTCAAACTCGGCAAAAACGGCATCGAGTGCTTTTTTCGGCTGATTGTTTTCAAGGCTTAAATGCCCCAAAAGCAGACGCTCTGCGCCCGTGTAGGCAAGCACCGCGCAAAGCAGTGCTCCCTCTTCGTTTGAAAGATGTCCGCCCTTGCCCGCCACTCTGGCCTTCAGCTGAGGGGGATAGGGTCCGTTTTTCAACATCTCCTCGTCGTAGTTGCATTCCACCAGCGCCGCCTTGCAGCCGTAAAGCTTTTCCACCACCCCTTTGGCAAGAAAGCCCATATCGGTGGCGATGCCCAGCTTGACTCCCCCCACCGTTACGGTATAGCCCACGCAGCATCCGCTGTCGTGGGGAACATAGAAGGACTCCACCAAAAAGGGGCCCACCTGCAGAAGGATTCCCTCTTTATGGTAGCAGGTGCAGTCGGGAAGGCAGGCGCAGGCGCACCCGCAGGGAGCATGGACGGCAAAGCCGTAACGACGGGCAAGGACGTCAAGGGCTGAGATGTGGTCGGAATGCTCATGGGTGATGAAGGCGGCTTTGATCCTTTTGGGGTCGCCTCCGATCTCTGCAAGTGCCATTTCGGCGTGCTTGGCATTTTTGCCCGCATCGATCAGGATGGCTTGCCCCTCATATTCGATATAGACCCCGTTTCCCGATGATCCCGAATAGAGGGTGGCAAAGGTCAGATCCTTTGGAAAATCAGTCATTGTCTACTCTGGTGGCACCCACAGGACGAACGTGCATCACCATGCAAGCGCCCTCGCCCATCACCTCGTCGATGCTCTGTCTGAAGGCTTCGGTGTAAAGACGGGGGACGAAGGCCTGCATCGTGCCCGCAAAGCCACCGCCGTGCACTCTGCACGCACCGGGCAGGGGGAAGGATGCAAGGGCTCTTTCGGACAGATAGATGGCAAGAGATTCACCCTGCTCGGAGGGGTTCTTGGTGGTGAAGACGTTTTGCAGATACTTGAAGCTGGAGTTGCCCGATGCGGTGATGCCGCCAAGGAACCTCGTTACGTCCCCTTCCTTCATTGCCGCAGCGATAACCGGGACTCTGGCATCCTCGTTTGCAAAGTGCAGGGCACGAAGAAGGGCTCTGTCACCTGCCGCCTTGCGAATCTCGGGAGCCTTTTCGATCAGCTCATATTCGGAAATGCCTCTGAGTACCTCCTTGCCGAAGAGGGAGGCCACCTTCTTCATTTCTGCGGGGATGGAGGCGTAGTCTTCGTTTAAGTCGGCGTGGTTGCCGCCGGTGTTCACGATGCAAAGATCATAGCCCATGCCGGTCAGATCGAAGGAGATCTTTTCAACGACGGGCTTTGCGGGATCTTCAAAGTCGATCTCCACGAAGCCGCCCACGGCACACGCCATCTGGTCCATCAGACCGCAGGGCTTGCCGAAATAGACGTTTTCAGACCACTGTGCGTAGCGGGCAACGTCGATGGGCGAAACGGTACCGCCGTTATATAAGTGATTGAGAATGGTACCCACCATTACTTCAAAGGCGGCAGAGGAGGACAGTCCCGAGCCCTTTAAGACATTTGAGGTGGTGTAGGCGCAAAGACCGCCGATCTGCAGACCGTTTTTCTTGAAGGCATCGCACATACCCGCCACAAGACCGATGGACTTGAACTGAGGGAAGTTTTTGGGGTCCAAAGCGGTGATGTTTACCGCATCCTCCTTGTAGCCGTCGCTCTTGATGCGCACCATATTGCCCTCATCCTTTGCGGCAACGGCAATCACGTCGCAGTCTACCGATGCGGCAATGACTCTGCCGTGATTGTGGTCGGTGTGGTTGCCGGTGATCTCGCTTCTGCCGGGAACCGAGAGAATCACCGCCTGCTGCTTTGCACCGTAGATGGATTCAAAGGCTTCAACGGCGTTGGCGTAACGGATCTTTGCGGAGGACACTCTTTCCTCGGTATACAGGGTTCTGAAGGTGTTGTCGAATGCACCTGCCAAAATGGCGGTCTTTAACTGGGTGGTGTTCATATTCTTGATCCTTTCTTTATGCTGGATTTGATGGAATGAATGTAAATGAATGTATTTGAAGCGGTTCTGCTTTTGCGTTTGGATTAACAGCCTCTGAGAATATCGCCTTCCTTCACGGGGAAGGGGGTCTTTACCGAAAAGACCATAAAGGGATGGGGGGCGGAGTCCACGGGGTTGCCCTGCTCGTCCTGCATTTCCTCAAGGATCAGGGGTCTTCCGCACTGCCCGGGGGTGAGGAGCTCGGCTTTTTCGCCGTTTGAGGCCTTGTTTCGTTGGATAAAGGTGGCTCTGCCGCTTAACTCATCGTAGCCCGTAGCCACGGCAAGGTAGGCTTTTTCTCTCAGATACCCTGCCTGTGCCGTCAGCTTGCCGTCCTCTTGGGGACGGTCAAAGAAGTAGCCCGTGCAGTATTCTCTGTGGCTCACGCTTTCAAGCTCTCTTTTCCATGCGGGGTCAAAGAGATAGCCTGCGGGATCCTTTCTGTAGGCATCTATTGCCATGCGGTAGGCGTTTGCCGTCACTGCCGCATAGTAGGCGCTCTTCATCCGTCCCTCGATCTTGAAGGAGGCGATGCCCGATTCCATAAGCTCTGGGATATGCTCGATCATACACATATCCTTGGAGCTTAAAATGAAGGTACCTCTGTCGGTTTCCATCAGAGGGAAGCGGGTCTCGGGGCGCTTTTCCTCGGCGATCTCGTAAAGATTGTAGTTCCATCTGCAGGGTTGGGCGCAGGCACCCTTGTTGGCATCTCTTCCCACCAGATTTTCGGAAAGCAGGCATCTGCCCGAAAAGGAAACGCACATCGAGCCGTGGATGAAGGTCTCAAGCTCCAATTCGGGAGAGATCCGCTTTTTGATCTCCTTGATGTCTTCAAGGGTGGTCTCCCTTGCAAGCACGATGCGGGAGGCACCCATACTATGCCAGAAATTGCAGTCCTCATGGGAGTGGGCGCCCGCCTGGGTGGAAATATGTATTTCGGCCTGAGGCAAGACTCTTTTCACGGTGGCAAACACACCGGGGTCTGCCACGATGAAGGCATCAAGCCCGCAGTCCTTCAGCTCGTTCAAAAAGGCTTCAAGGCGCTCGTATTCATGCCAGGAGGGGAGGGTGTTTAAGGTCAGATAGATCTTTTTGCCCCGATCGTGGGTGTATTTTGTCGCCTGATATAATTCCTCGATTTCAAAATTGTCTGCCGCAGAGCGCATACCGAAGCACTTGCCTGCGCAGTAAACGGCATCAGCGCCGTAAAGCAGGGCAGCTTTCAGCTTTTGAAAGTTGCCTGCAGGGGAGAGAAGCTCGCTCATTGCTCGTCTTTGCCGTCTTGCTTACTTTGCATAGGACGGCGTCCTTTCTTCTTTGCGCAAAATGCGCCATCTTCATTTTACACTATTTTTTGCAGAATGTAAATATCAAATTGAAGTTTTTTTCAAAAAGCTCTTGGCAAAATGCGAAAAATAGGGTACAATAAGTCGAATACCGATCAAAGGAGCGGGGAAAGGGGGCAGAGCCCCTCCCCGATAACGACGTGAAAAACAAACTTCCCGAACTTCTCTCTCCCGCAGGCTCGCCCGAGGCGCTCCGTGCCGCCGTTTTTGCGGGAGCAGATGCGGTGTATTTGGGCGGAACGCAGTTCAACGCCCGTATGAACGCCCGCAATTTCGACCGTCCTGCCATCAAGGATGCCCTTGCGTTTTGCCATAGCAGAGGGGTGAAAGTATACGTGACGATGAACACCCTTCTTTGCGACAGGCAGATGAAGGACGCTCTTGAATACGTTGCCTTTTTATATGAGGCAGGGGTGGACGCTCTGATCGTGGCGGATTTAGGTCTTGCCTGCGAGATTTCCGCCCGCTTTCCCGCCTTTCCTCTCCATGCCAGCACCCAGGCATCGGGACATAACGCTGAGGCAGCCCGCTTTTTAAAGGGGCGTGGCTTTTGCAGGATGGTGTGCGCAAGAGAGCTTTCAAAAGAGAATATCGCCTCCCTTTGCAGTCAGTCACCCATTGAGATTGAGGCGTTCGTTCACGGGGCGCTGTGCGTTTCTCAGTCGGGGCAGTGTCTCTTTTCCTCCATCGTGGGGGGACGAAGCGGCAATCAGGGCGCTTGCGCTCAGCCCTGCCGACTGCCCTACAACGGCAAATATCCGCTGTCCTTGAAGGACAACTGTCTTGCCGCCCACGTGAAGGAGTTGATCGATATGGGCGTGGCATCCTTCAAGATCGAGGGGCGGATGAAGACCCCCGAATACGTCTTCAACGTGGTGTCCACCTACCGCAGACTGCTTGACGAGCAGCGGGGGGCAACGAATGAGGAGATCGCCTGTATGGCAAGGGTCTTTTCAAGAGACGGCTTTACCGACGGCTATTTCACCGGCAGAGTGGATGGCAGAATGAACGGCGTACGCAGAGAAGCCGACGTGAAGGCAAGCGAAAAGGAGACGGTGCGCATCAAGGATCTCTGCCCCGAAAGAGAGCAGATTGTCATCGACCGTCCCGCCGTGACCCCCGCACCCTATCAGTTTAAAAGAAATCCTCCCCCGCCCAAAAGGAAGGAGAGCGCACGCTTTTATAACCCCGCATCCATCCCCGAAAAGCACACCCTTTCGGAGATCTATTTGCCTCTTGACCGCTTTGACGGCAGAAAAGCCAACGGCGTGCTCTTCCCGCCCGTCATTCCCGACAGCGAAAGAGAGGGCGTGAAAAAAGCCCTGCTTGAGGCAAAGGCAAGGGGGGCAAAGCACGCGTTGGTGGGCAATATCGGACATATCGAGCTGGCAAGGGAGTGCGACTTCATTTTGCACGGTGACTACCGCCTGAACGTGACCAACTCCTCCAGTGCCGCCCTCTTTTACGAGATTTTTGAGGACGTGATCCTCTGCCCCGAGCTGATCCTGCCTCAGGCAAGGGACATCGGAGGGGAGAAATCCTTCCTCGTTTACGGCAGAGTGCCCTTGATGACCCTTGAAAAGCCCATCGGCACCGAAAAACTGCGTGACAGAAAGGGCGTGGAGTTTCCCGTGCTTTCGGAGGGCGGCAGACAGATCGTCTTCAACAGCCTACCCACCTATATGGGCGACAGAATAAAACTCCTTGACGATGCGGGTATCCTTAACCGCCACTATCTGTTCACAACGGAGGGCCCCAAGGAGTGCGAGACCATGATGAACTACTACAAAAAGGGTTTGCCCATTAAAAAAGAGGTCAGAAGGATCAAGTGATCCTTTCGTTTAGGTCAAAAACAGAATTATATAAAAAACATCCCAAATCCCCATCCAAAATTTTTGAAGGTCAAGGAAACTTTTTATAAAAAGTTTCCTTGCGGGGTATGGGGCGCCGCCCCATTAGGATTTAAATTAGGAGAACAGAACATGAAAGAGATCATTTTATGTAAATACGGCGAGATCGTTTTAAAGGGGCTGAATCGCGGCACCTTCGAGGCGATGCTGGTCAAGGAGCTGCAGAAGAGATTAAAGGGCTGCGGCAATTTCAAGGTCTATCACGAGCAGTCCACCGCCTACATCGAGCCGCTGGACGACGATGCCGATCTGGATTTAGCAATGGAGCGGGCGGGCACGGTCTTCGGGTTCGTCAGCCTTTCAAGAGCCTGCGTGGTGGAAAAGAACGTGGAGGCGATTGCGGCGGCGGCAAAGGAATATCTGCCCCAATTCCTTCACGGTGCAAAGTCCTTTAAGGCAGAGGCAAAGAGAAGCGACAAGCGCTTTCCCGTCAAGTCCCCCGAGCTGCAGCAGCTGGTGGGCGGAGCGGTTTTGGAAGTCATGCCCCGCTTGAAGGTGGACGTTCACAACCCTCAGGTGGTGGTCAGAGTGGAGATCCGCGAGTACGGCGCATACCTGCACGCAGGGGTGGTCAGGGGTGCCGGCGGCATTCCCACCGGCTCTGCAGGCAAGGCACTTCTCCTGCTGTCGGGCGGTATCGACAGCCCCGTGGCAGGCTATATGATGGCAAAGAGAGGATGCGTTGTGGAGTCGCTCCACTTTGAGTCCTTCCCCTATACCAGCGAGCAGGCAAGAGAAAAGGTGATGGAGCTGGCAAAGGAGGTCACCGTCTACACGGGCAGTATGAAGGTGGGCGTGATTTCGCTGACCAAGATCCAGGAGGAGCTGGTCAAGCACTGCGAGGAGCAGTATTTTACTCTGCTGCTTCGCCGCTTTATGATGCGCCTTGCAAACCGTGTGGCAAAGAGAGACGGCGCCCTTGCCCTCATTACCGGCGAGAGTCTGGGTCAGGTGGCAAGCCAGACCATGCAAGCCCTGCACGTGACCGAGAGCGTGGTGGATCTGCCCGTCTTCCGTCCCCTGATCGGTATGGACAAGGAAGAGATCATCTCCATCTCCCGTAAGATCGGCACCTTTGATACTTCCATTTTGCCCTTTGAGGATTGCTGTACCGTCTTTACCCCCAAGCACCCCAAAACGAGACCCGACCTTGAAAAGGTCATCGAGCAGGAAAAGAAGCTGGACGTGCAGGCACTGGAGGACGAAGCCTTTGCCACCCTCAATTACAGATGGGTGTCCTATTACGAGGATTGAACCAACTAAAAAAGACTGCCTGGGGATGCATGCGATAGAGCAGTATCAAATGGAACAACACCTACCGACAGGAAAAAGGCGAAGAATCGTTAAGATTCTTCGCCTTTTTTTCTTGACAAGCACTGCTTTTGTGGGCACAAAAGCATATAGTGAACTGTTTTGCTTTCGCAAAACGTGAAATAATGTGCTACCGCACATTGTGAAATATCTCGCCCTGCTCGATGTGATGCGTACCTGCTCTACGGCAGGTACGCGTGGGGCAGTCTTTTTTAGTTGGTTCAATCCTCGTAATAGGACACCCATCTGTAATTGAGGG
>JAGBIB010000125.1 GCA_017935195.1 Clostridia bacterium | reverse complement strand
GTCATGCCGACAATTTCCAGCACCTCGGACACGGCGCTTCGAATTCTCGGCGGCTCCACGCCCAGATTTTCCAGACCAAACGCGATGTCCTCCTCCACAATATTGGCAACCATCTGGTTGTCCGGGTTTTGAAAGACCATCCCCACCTTCTTGTGCAGCTTTAAAATATCCTCATCGGAAAGCTCAGGGTCTGTGACGGTCATTCCGTCCACCTCGACTCGCCCCTCCTCGGGCAGGAGGATGGCGGAAATGATTTTGGCAAGGGTGGATTTCCCGCTTCCGTTATGGCCGAGAATGGCCACGAAGCTTCCCTTTTCGATCTCCAAATCCACTCCGCAAAGGGCCTTTTTCCCTTCGCCCTCGCTATCCTTATAGGTAAATGATAAATTTTCGATCCTGATAAACGCACCGTTTGACATTTCGTTTCCTTTTTGCGCCAAGCGCCTGTTCTTCCTGCCTTGCAGGTGTTTATTTGCTCTTATCCGCCGTCCATCTGGCAGAGGAGCCGCAGGGAAGCACCCCGCCCGTCTGCTTTACGGGAATGCCGATCTCGTCGGCGATCACTCTGCCGCCAAAGCGGGGACAGAGATAAAGGGAGAGTAGATATCCCATGGTGGAGGGCGAGAGTCCCGTAGTGTAGGAATTCACCAGGAAAAAGAGGGGCTCGTCGGAAAGCAGTCCCGACAAAAGCTCGATCAGCTCCCCGATGTTATCCTCCAGCTTCCACACCTCACCCGAAGGGCCTCTGCCGTAGGAGGGAGGGTCCATGATCACCGCATCGTAGAAGTTTCCGCGGCGGATCTCCCGTTCTGCAAACTTCTTGCAGTCGTCCACGATGTAGCGGATGGGGGCATCCTTTAAGCCCGACAGCTCTGCATTTTTCTTGGCAAGCTGAACCATGCCCTTGGAGGCGTCCACGTGGCAGACCTTCGCCCCTGCCTGCGCCGCCGCAAGAGTGGCACCGCCCGTGTAGGCAAAGAGATTGAGCACTCTTACAGGCTTATCGGCGGGTCTTGCTTTGTTTTCCTTTCTGATCAGGTCGGAAAACCAATCCCAGTTCACCGCCTGCTCGGGAAAGACGCCCGTATGCTTAAAGCCCATGGGACGGATGCAAAAATTCATATCCAGTGCCTCATAGGGTAGCGTCCATTCCTCAGGCAGCTTGTTTTCATTCCAAGCACCTCCTCCACCCGAGGAGCGCTTGTAGCTGGCGTCTGCCTTTTTCCAGGCGGGATGGCGCTTGACGCCCTTCCAGATCACCTGCGGGTCGGGACGGATGAGGGTGTAGTCCCCCCATCTTTCAAGGCGCTGTCCGTCCGAGCAGTCCAGTAGCTCGTAGTCCTTCCAATTCTCAGAATACCACATAATTGTTCCTCATTCCGTTTTTCAAACGGTTCTTCTTCGTCTTCGTCTCTTCCTTATTCTTCGTCTTCAAAGAGGGCGGTCTGCCCGCCTGCCCCCGCAGGAGCGACAGGTCTTCTGATGCCCAGATGGTCGTAGGCAAGTGCGGTCACGCATCTGCCTCTCGGAGTGCGGTTCAAAAATCCGATCTGCATCAGATACGGCTCGTACACATCCTCAATGGTCACCGACTCCTCGCCCACTGTGGCGGCAAGAGTATCAAGACCCACGGGGCCGCCCGAAAAGGCATTGATGATGGTCAAAAGCATCCGTCTGTCCACCGCATCAAGGCCTAACTCATCCACCTCCAACGCCCGCAGGGCATAATCGGCAATCTGCTCGTCGATCCTGCCATTGCCCATCACCTGAGCAAAGTCTCTCACTCTCTTTAAGAACCGGTTGGCAATTCGGGGAGTGCCTCTGCTTCTGGAGGCGATCTCCAGCGCTCCGTCTCTTGTAATGGGCAGGCCAAGAATGCCCGCACTGCGGGTGACGATCTGCGCCAACTCCTCGGGGGTATATAATTCCAGCTTGAAGATCACACCGAAGCGGTCACGAAGAGGGGTGGAGAGCTGTCCTGCCCTGGTGGTGGCACCGATCAGAGTAAACTTAGGCAGCTGCATCCGAAAGCTTCTTGCCGCGGGGCCCTTGCCGATGATGATGTCGATCTCAAAATCCTCCATTGCGGGATATAAGATCTCCTCCACCGTACGGGGCAGGCGGTGGATCTCGTCGATGAAAAGCACGTCGTGCTCGGATAAATTGGTCAAAAGCGCCACAAGATCACCGGGACGCTCAATGGCAGGACCCGAGGTAACCTTGATGTTGACCCCCATCTCCTCTGCAATGATCGTGGAAAGGGTGGTCTTACCAAGACCGGGAGGGCCGTAAAGCAAGACGTGATCCAGCATCTCCCCTCTGCTTTTTGCCGCCTCCATATAGACCTTCAAATTGTCCTTGACCTTGCTTTGACCCACGTAATCTTCAAGGGTCTTGGGGCGCAGACTCAGCTCGGTCTCACCGTCTGCTCCCGTCACGTTGGAGCTGACGATCCTCGATTCAAAATCAAAATCGTCACCGTAATGGTTGCCGTTCATTTTTCTCTTCCCTTCCTTTCAGAAAGCACTTTGACGGGTCTTGCGACCGTCATCTCGTTTGGTCGGTTATCAGCCCTTTGCAAGGAGCATCAGCCCCTCCTTGATCAGATCCTCTGTGCTTTTGCCTGCGGGATTCACCTTTTTGAGTGCCGCAGTGGCTTCTCCTCTGGTGTAGCCAAGCACCATCAGGGCGTTGAGCGCATCGGACAGCGCCTCGGCTCCGCCCGAAGAAGGCAGGCTCGGCAGATCCTCCGCCGTCACGCCCAGTGCCTTTGCCAGCTTGTCCTTTAACTCAAGCACAATGCGGGCGGCAATCTTCCCGCCCACCCCCTGGGCGGCGGTGATGGCCTTGGCATCCCCCGTCAATACAGCCTGACTGAGCCTTTCGGGAGTCAACACCGACAAAATGGCAACGGCAGCCTTAGGGCCCACACCCGATACCGAGATGAGTTGAGTGAAGGCGGTCAGCTCCTGCTCGTCGTAAAAGCCGAACAGCTCCATGGCATCCTCCCTCACCGACAGATAGGTGTAAAGCCGAACGGTCTGTCCGCCCTTTGCAGCAATCTGCGAACGGGTATTTCCGCTGACGGTCAGTCGGTAGCCCACCCCACCGCAATCAATGACGGCGGTGGCAAGATCGGGCAAAAACAGTTTTCCTTCAAGGTAGTAAAACATAAAAACGCTTCCTTTCGACGGGCTCGCACCCGCCTTGTCAGTCTTTTTTGTCTTTATCGTGTTGGTTCAGATCGTGTTATTTCAGGTTGTAGAAATTGCGCAGTCCCCCACCGCCCGTGTGGGCATGGCAGACGGCAATGGCGAGGGCATCTGCCGTGTCGTCCAATTTTAACTCGGGTCCGATATGCAGGATGGACTTCACCATGGCAATGACCTGCTTTTTTTCGGCTTTGCCGTAGCCCACCACTGCGCTCTTGACCTGCAAGGGGGTATACTCGGCAATATTCACGCCCTTCTTGCGTGCGGAAAGCAGAATGACCCCTCTTGCCTCCGCAACGGCAATGCCGGTGGTACGGTTGTTTGTAAAAAACAGCTCCTCCACTGCCATCTCTTCGGGATGGTAGCGGTCTATCAGCTCCTCCATTCCCCTTGAGATCATCAGCAACCGATCCTCCACCTTTAAACCCGCGGGGGTGGTGATGGCACCGAAGTCAAGCACCCTAAAACGGGAGCGCTCGTATTCGATCACTCCGTAGCCCACGATCGCCAGTCCCGGGTCAATTCCCAAAATGATCACCGCACCGTACACCTCCCCATAGTAATTCAGTATATTATAACACATCCCCGCTATCTTGTCAAAGGGTTTTCCTTCATCTTTACAAAATATTCATCTGTTTTTCGCATCGCTCACTCCGCTCTCCCGACAACAGAAGAAGGGAGGAGCGAAAAAGGAATATTTTTTCAAAAGGAGGCACATTTACGTAAAATTATTTTACAAAGTTTCATTTTGCTCTTGACTTTTCCTTGAAGAAGCCCTAAAATGGAAAGTGGGAAGTCTTGCAGATCTCCCGAATAAAAAATAAAAGCAACGCCGCAAGGCAATTGAAAGGCATCACCATGAAAAAGACAGTTCTTCCCTCCTACGCCACCCTGTGGGGCACCACGCACGTCCCCTCCATCGACAATCAGGGTGCCATCGGCTCCTGTGCATCTCAGGCAATCACCCGTAATCAGTTCACCAACGCCTACTCCCGTCATCTGCACAAGCTCGATCCCGACAGCACCTTCTCTCCCAGAGATGACAAGAATCAGTGCTTTGCCCCCAAGTTCACCTTCACCCTGTCGGGTGCGGGTACCATTTGGGTATACGAGATCTTGAAGGAGCACGGATGCGTCTTCACCGACGATTGTGCCTTCTCCAAGGACGAAAGAGGCGGCCACAGAGCCAAGGACAAGGACGGAAATCTTTATATCGACACCACTCGCTCTCCCGCAGCCACCGAAGGGCTGATGGAACAGGCAATGGTAAACCGTATCAGCGGCTTTGAAAGAGTGTGGTTTGAGGGCGAGCCCTACCACGAAAGACTGACCACCTCCGAAATGGGCCTGGCTCTGCTTGAAAAGATCAAAAAGACCATTCTCAGAGGGGACTGCGTGGTTACCGGCGGTTACCCCTCCAGATGGGTGTACAGCAAGCTTGACGGTTGCGGAAACATCGGCAAAGTAGGTGAAAACACCGTGGTTGCCGCTTCGGGCAACGCAGGCGGCGGACATCAGGTCACCATCGTTGGCTATGATGACGAAGTGACCTGCACCTTTGCGGGCGTGAAGATGAGAGGTGCCTTCCTTATCGCAAACTCCTACGGTGAAGGTTGGATGAACGGCGGTCTTACCTGGGCAATGTACGATGCCCTCAACACCGTTTCCGCCTTCCCCGAGTTAAACAACCCCAAGCTCTACTCGGGCAGAATGTCCCTGACCCCCGCACAGGGTATGTGTATGTTCCCTCCCTCTCTTGCCATCGCAAACCAGCTGCTTGCCTTCAAGGCTGACGGCAGTGCCACCGTTGCCGGCAAGGAATACACCGCCTATACCATTCAGGACGATGCCAGCAGAAAATATCTCTGCTACAAGAAGGACAAGGACGACCGCTCCCTTTACCTCTCGGAGGAAAACGAGGGTTGCCGCTTTGTTCTGCTGCCCTATGCCGACATCATGGCTTGGGACAAGGCTGAGGCAGAGCAGAGAAAAGAAGAATTTGAACAGAGCGTGTGGGTATACACCGCAGACAAGGAAGGCGGCGAGTACGGCTTCAAGATGTTAGATGCGGGCCTTGGCTTTACCAGCTCGGGCAGAAAGGTAGGCATTGCCACCCACAACGGCGGCAAATATCCTGCCGCAAAGTCCTGGGAGCTTTCGGCTGAGCCTGCAGAGGAATTCACCGCCAAGCTGTCCATCACCGCCGGCAAGGATATCGAATCGGCAAGAAACTGGGTATTCGACCAGTTTGCATTCCTCAACTGGGAAAAGGATATGAACGTGGGGATGCCCGCTTACTACGTAAAGGCTACGGTCAATGCCAACGACCGCGATTGCTTCAAGCTGGTGCTGACCAGAAAGGAAAAGGGCAAGGCGCAGGCAAAGACCTACCTCCCCGCCATGTTCCGCTATGCCGAATATCATCCCACCTTCTGCAACAAGGAAAAGGGCGAGTACCTGAACTTTGAGGGCGTAAAGAAGGGCGGCGTGACCACCGGCTACTTTGCATTCCCCCTCGACGAGCTGTTGAAGCTGCCCAAGGGCAAGACCTTTGCCGACTTTGAGTGGGGCATCCGCTTGAAGAAGGGCAGAAAGGGCAAGGCAGAGATGATCCGGGCAAGCCTGCTTGACGCAAACAAGACCGTTCTTGCAGAAGGCAAGGGCAACGAGATCGTTTTTAAGATCTGACCATCCAAACCGTCAAACGAGGGGCGGACACGCCCCTCATCGCCATAAAATCAACCTTAAATTAAACACAGGAGGATCAACGTTTTGAAAAGAGTACTCACCCTTGTTCTGGCGCTTCTGATGGTGACAGGCATCTTTGCTTCCTGCACCAAAACACCCCCCGCAACCACAGACAACCCGACGCCTTCCGGCAGTACGCCCTCCGCATCGGAAAGCGTGACCGTGCCCACCCCCACTCCCTCCGACGCACCGACTGTGAGCGAGAGTCCCTCTCCCTCCCCCTCTGTCTCCCCCGAGCCCCAGCCTGAGCCCCTGCCCTCCTCGGCATCTCTTCTGGGCACAAAGCACCTCCCCATCATCGACAGCCAGGGGTCTATCGGATGCTGCACCTCCGAGGGCGTGACCTACGCTCAGTTCACTGTAGCAGTATCCCAGTACATCAACAACAAGGACCCCAACTCCGCTTGGGATCCCTCTTCGGGTAACCCCTCCTACATTTTCTCCCCCAAGTACACCTATAACTTCTCCGGCTCGGGCACCGATATCTGCTATCAGGTGCTCAGAGACAACGGCTGTCTGCCCATGAGTCTGTCTTCCTTTGAGAAGACCGCTCCCGCCCCCGACGGAAGCTGGGGCGGCTCTATTCTGACCGCTGAAAAGTCCAGAGGCTGGGACGTCGGCTCTCCCGATCTGATGCTTTCCGCTCTCAACTACCGCATCACCAACTACGAGGAAATCGAATTCACCGCCACCAATGCGGGCAAGCTGACCACCAACGAGCAGGGTCAGCAGCTCCTTTACAAGGTCAAGGATGCCATCAACAGAGGCAACGTTGTTGCCGTTTGCGGCTGGTCTGCCTACTGGCAGTATGACACCATCGACCCCAACGGCACAGGCACGCTGGGCAAGAGAGGCGACAGCATCATCTGGAACGGCTACAAGAACGAGGACTCTACCTCTGACGGTAACCACTGCGTTGCCCTTGTCGGTTATGATGACGACATCACCTTCACCCGTGCGGGCGTGACCATGAAGGGTGCCTTCCTTATGATGAACTCCTGGGGTACCGGCTACTATCAGGACGGCTTCTGCTGGCTGGCATACGATGCCTGCAACGTGGAATCCGAATTTGAGATCTTCAACGACCCCGATTTCTACGATCCCTGCGTGGCCCTTTCTCCCACGACCTTAAAGAGCGTTTCCCCCATGAAGAACAACCATGAGATCCGCTTTACCTTCACCCCCGTTGCCACCGAGCAGGAGATCGAGGGACAGAAGTGCACCGTTTATACTCTGTCCACCGCTCAGGGCAAGTATTTGAGCTACAACGCCAAGGGAGAGGTTTCCCTTATTGAAAAGGCAGATGAAAGCTGCCACTTCGCTGTTTTGGATTCCAAGCAGACGGACGACTATGCAGGCTCAAAGTACCTTTATGCAGTCAACAACGGCAAGAGTCCCCTGCGCTATCTGGCATTCAAGGGCACCACTGCAGGCGCCTCCGTTGAGCTCATTGCTTCTCCCGAGACCAAAAAGTCATGCACCTGCCTGAAGATCAACGAATCCTCTGCCAACAACGACGGTGTCTTCATGGACATGGTAAATACCGTACCCACAGGAAGAGGCAACGATCGCACCGGAACCCTTTATCGCTTCAGCTTCCTTTACTGGGACGAAGACGTAATCGTCGGTCCTTCCCAGCTTTCCGTTGAGGTGCAGGTCTCCGCTGCCGACCGCAGTACCCTTTACATGTCGTTGAACAGAACCGACAAGAACGGTGTACAGGATACCTTCTCTCCCGCATCCATGGAGCTGCGCTACAGACAGCACATCGTTCCCGAAACTGCCGAGATCAAGGAAGGCGAGACTCTGTCCTTCTCGGGCAAGCTCAATCCTACCGAAGCAGAGGACGGCTACTTCGTCTTCTCCTATGACACTCTTTGCGGCTTCAATTCAAATCTGACCTACGAGGACTTCCTTTGGGGCGTGACCGTCAGAGGCTCGGGTGTGACCATCAAGCGCTTGCGTTTGCTTGACGAGCAGGGCAAGGAGCTGTTCTGTGTCGTGCCCGATCAGACAACAGGCGAGCTCCAGAAGGGTGACGTGCACTCCTTCGTCTTCGACGCAGGCAAGGAACTGGAAAGCTACTTCGGTACCGGCACCTACAGACTCAAGAACGTGGGCACCGGCAAGATCCTGAATCTGAAGACCAACAACATGATCTTCGAGTGGTTCGACGGTAAGAAGACCAGCGAAGAGCGTACCGCCTTCTCCATCTCCTATGATAAGAAGGGCGATTTCTACACCTTCACCAGCTACAAGGGACACGTCTTTGACATCCACGGAACCGAGATCAAGGACGGCACCGTTGTAAAGATGAACGCCGCAAACAACGGCAGACCTGCTCAGAAGTGGGCGGTGACCCGTACCGAGGAGGGATATCTGCGCATTGCACTGAAGGCAGATCCCACCTATTGCTTCGGCTACGACAAGGACTTCTGCATCAAGAAGTCCAGCGACAAGAACTTCCTTTGGGTCTTAGAGCCTATTGAGACCGCAACCATCAATCTGGATGTTTCTCATCAGGGCTCCGAGGTAACCGTAAAGGCAACCGCTCATAAGGACTATGAGGGCGGCATTTTAGAGGTGAAGGTCGTGAAGGACGGTCAGGTAGTCACCACCATCCGGAAAGAGGCAGAAAACAAGGTGATGACCGATACCGTGACCCTTGAAAAGGGCACCTATCTCTTCACCATGATCTATAACGGTCAGGTCGTGGGCACACAGACCATTTATACCGTTTCCTGATCCGTACAGTAGTATCTGCGGGACTGCCCAGACGGACAGTCCCGCACTCTTTATTTGCAAAACCAAACGGGAGGTGCGCTTCCTTGCTCACACAATCTACAATCGGGGATTCTCGCCCCATCGGTGTCTTCGACTCGGGGCTTGGGGGAGTCAGCGTCTTACGGGCGCTCTGCGCCCATCTTCCAAGCGAAGATTTCGTCTATTTCGGAGACAGCGCCAATGCCCCCTACGGCGTAAAAACCCAAGATCAGATCCTTGATCTAAGCAGACAGGCAACAAAGCGGTTGCTTGCTTTTGACGTAAAGGCGATCGTAATCGCCTGCAACACGGCAACGGCCGCATCCGCCGAATGCCTGCGCACCGAGTATCCCCACCTGCCCATTCTCGGAGTGGAGCCGGCCATTCGCCCTGCCGCACTGTCCTCAAAGCATCCAAAGGTCTTGATCATGGCAACACCCATGACCTTGAAAATGGACAAATTCAAGACACTTGAGCGCTCTCTTTCACCCTTGGCGGAGTTTTATACCCTCCCCTGCCCCGGGCTGGTGGAGCTGATCGAGCAGGGTCCCGAAAGGAGTGCGCAGCTTCGAGAATTTCTTTCAAGGCTACTTGCTCCCATCCTTGCCTCACCGCCCGATGCCGTGGTGCTGGGCTGTACGCATTATCCTTTCATCCTCCCGCTCTTAAAGGAGCTTTTTCCCTCCACCACCGCCTTTTTTGACGGTGCGGAGGGAACGGCAAAGCAGCTTGAAAAGAGGTTGGCAGAGCAAAACCTGCTTGCCCCTTGCACACACAGGGGTTGCGTGCGCTTTTTGAGCAGCTCCACAGACCCGCAGACCACCGCACTGATGGAATCCTTCTTCCGTTCGCACCCATTTTCCTCTTGAATACCCGTTCCAATCCCCTATTTTTTGAAAGGACGCTTCGGCGTAAAGAAAAACATGACCAAAAAAAGACTACTTACTCTGCTGCTTGCGGGAGTGCTGTTGCTCAACGCTCTCCTTTTGGCTGCCTGCAGTAACAAAAAAACAACCACCGATCCTCTTCCCTCTCCTTCTTTGGAGCAGAAGGATCCAAGCAGCACCGATCCGTCTCTGCCCTCGCCTTCTCCCTCGGCAGACGAAGACACCTCCTCTCCTTCGAAAAAACCGACCATTGAGCTTCCTTCCCATTCCACCCTCTACGGAACCAAGCATCTGCCCATCCCCGATCACCAAGGTGCGATCGGCAGCTGTACCTCCGAGGGCATCACCTATACCCAGTTTACCGTGGCGGTGTCCCAGTTCATTCACGCCACCGACCCCGACACCGACTGGGATCCCTCCTCGGGTAACAGCAAATACATCTTTTCTCCCAAATACACCTATAATTTTGCAGGCCCCAACACCGAATACTGCTACACGGTGCTAAGGGATCACGGATGCCTGCCCATGAGCCTTTCCTCCTTCTACAAGAGTGAGAGAAATCCGTCGCAGCTCTATCAGAATGCCTCGGGGCTCAATCAGGAAAAGTCCCGCTCCTGGGACGTCTCCAAAGGACTGATGGAAAAGGCGTTAAAATACCGCATCACCGACTTTGAAGAGATCGAATTCTCGGCAACTCACGCAAGTCAGCTGACCACCGACGAGCGGGGTCAGGAGCTTCTTTACAAGATCAAGGAGGCGCTGGTCAGAGGCAATTCGGTCACCATCTGCGGCTGGCCCTATTATCTGACCAACGAAAAGCTCACCGAAGAGGGCAAGGGCTCCATCGGCATTGCCGGTGAATCGGTGGCGTGGACGGGCATGACCTACGCCTCGGGCGAGGGTTCCAGCGGCAATCACTGCGTTTCCATTATCGGTTATGACGATGAGATCACCGTGACCAAGGCGGGCGTGACCTTAAAAGGTGCCTTCCAGATCAGAGACTCCTATGCAAACGACAACAGAGAGATCTACTATGTGATGTACGATGCCTTCAATCTGGAATCGGAAAACAAGATCTTCAACGATCCCCGCTTCTATTTGAACGACGCCGCTCTTTCCCTGGAGGGCAACGAATTTGAATTCGGATATCAGGCAGAGCATAATCAGCTGCTCACCTTCACCCCCACCGGCAAGACCTTTGCGCTGAAAGGCAAGGACTTCCCCCTCTACACCATCACCGATGAGCAAAATAGTTGCGCTTTGGTTTTAAACGGCACCACCTTCTCGGCAGGTCACGTGGGCAATGCAGCAGAGCTTGCCCTGATCCCCTACGAGGATGCCACCGATCTGCCCCACGAAGAGGACTACAAAGGCGGATATCTGTTGGCCGTGGTATCGGGTAGCAGCATCAAGGGATATTTCGGAGCAGAGATCAACGGCAACCGCGCCTCTCTTCGCTTTTACAAAACTGCCGATGACAATATGGACAGGGTCTGCTTTGATCTTTCGGCAAGCCAAAAGGAAGGAACGTTCCTTTCCCGTTTGACCGTGGCCAAGAGCAGCGGCACAGGCTACAAGCGCACCGGCACCTTCTACCGCTTCAGCTTCCTTTACTGGGACGAGGACATTCAGATCGGCACACCTCAGCTGATGGTGGAAGCCAAGGTCAGCAAGGTGAGCAGAGACACTCTGGGCTTCGTGCTCACCCGTACCGACAAAAACGGCAACACCAAGGAATACACTCCCGCTTGCACTGATATCCCCCTAAACAAAAACTTCCTTCCCGAATTGAATCAGGTAGGAGACACCGCCTTTTCGGGCAAATCCGAGCCCACCAAGGCCGAGGTCGGCTATTTCACCTTCGGCTTCCACGTGCTGGACGATTTCGGAGATAGGGCAAATTACGACGAATTCATCTGGGGCGTAAAGATCCGAGGCGGCGGTACGGAGATCCTCAGCTTGCGTCTGCTTGATGATCAAGGCAAGGAGTTGTGCGCTGTCAGTCCCGCAGAAAATGACCGTATGGTGGAAAAGGGCGCTCCCAAGCACTTTGAATTCAGACTGTCCAAGGAGCTTTCCGCACACTTCTGTGGCGGTACCTACGCCTTCTATAATGTGGGACAGAAAAAGACCCTTTCTCTCAAATCCAACAACATGATCTTCGAGTGGTGCAACGAAAAGAAGGCCGATTCGGTGGAACGCTCCTCCTTCCGCGTAGAATACGATGCGCAAACCGACAGCTATCTCTTCCGCCACGGAACCATGGACTACGTTTTCGACATCCACGGCAGTGAGCTGAAGGCCGGTGCCATGGTCAAGATGAACGCCCTTTCTCCCCAGAGAAACGGTCAGCGTTGGATCGTCATCCAAAACAAGGATGGCACCGTCTCCATTGCAAACAAGGCCGACCAATCACTGTATCTGGGCTATGACGGTAAGGACTTCACCCTGGGTACCGATCCCACTAACGAAAGCTATCGCTTCATTGCCCGTGTCGCCTCTTCTAACGATAGGATGTTGGATCTGACCGTTGAAAAGGACGGCTTCTCGGCAACCGCCATTCTGCCCAAGGACTGCAGCGCCAAAGACCTGACGCTCGTGATCGTGAAGGACGGAAAGGTCGCAGACCGTATAAGCGGCAATGACCAAAAGGAGGCACTCTCCTTTAGCGCAAAGCTTTCCAAGGGAGACTATCTGGTCTACGTGGAAAAGGATGACAGCTGTCTTTCCAACCGCATTGCCTTCAGAGTTTCCTGAGCATTGTCAACGCAATACATTCTGCCTTTAAATCAGGCGGCTGTGCCGAAGAGGTCTTCGACACAGCCGCTTTTTTTGGAAGAAACAGGAAAACCAAGGGCGTAAAGACCATTTATTTATAAACATTTTGTGTACAATGCCGCTCCCCCCTTGACTTTTTTGAAAAAAAGCACTATACTATTAGCGACCCTATTATGGGAGTAATCTATTTTTTTGGAGGTACAAAACATTGAAACGTTTTCTCGCAATCGTTCTGGCGTTGCTGATGTGTGTTTCTACCCTTGCGCTGGCTGCATGCAGCAACGGAAGCAAAAAAACCACTGACGACGCACAGACCCCCGAATCCCCCAGCACCGACAAGGGCACTTCCGACGAAAAGGAAGAAAGCAAGCCCAACAAGCCCGTAGAAGAGACTGATGATGACGGTCAGGGTACGCCCAACGACATCTACACTCACGTAAATTATCCTTCTACCAAGCCCGCAGAGCACAAGCCTCTGGCTACTCTTCCCGAGAGCTTCTCTTTGGTAGGCACCGACTTCCTGCCCATGGTTGACAATCAGGGCGAGATCGGCTCCTGCGCTTCTCAGGCAATTACTTATCTGCAGTACACCAACGCTGTAGCACAGTTTGCAAAGAAGCAGAACCCCGATAGCAACTGGAAGCCCGCAAGAGACTTCGAGTCCTGCTTCTCCCCCAAGTGGTCCTATCAGTTCGCAGGCGCGTCCACCGGCGCTGTTTATATGTTCCTGCGTGACCACGGTGCGATCACCATCAAGGACGACATGTTTGCAAAGAATACCAGCAGTGCCTCCATCATTAAGAGAAATGGCGTTCTGCAGACCAAGACCACCGGTTGGATCCTGACTCAGGGTCTGGGCGAGCAGGCTCTGGAATACAGACTCACCTATCACGAGCAGTATTGGGTAACCGATACCAACGGTGATTACTGGAGCAAGGATAAGACCGAGGATGGCAAGACCATCGGTGTTCAGTTCACCACCTCCGAGGCAGGTCAGGAGCTGCTGGCTAAGATCAAGGATGCAGTTGCTCAGGGTAACGTTGTCGTTACCGGCGGCTATCCCAACACTTGGCAGTATGAAAAGCTGACCTCCAACAACAGCACCGCTAAAAAGGGCGATGAGGTCATCACCCACGCTTCCTACAAGGATGACAAGGGCGGCGGACATCAGGTTGCAATCGTTGGTTACGACGACAACATTGAAGTCAGAGTTCCCGGTACCACCGATGAGTACATGAAGGGTGCATTCCTCATTCAGAACTCCTATGGCGACGACTGGAAGAACGACGGCTACATCTGGATGATGTACGACGCTGTAAACACCGTTTCCGAATTCGAGAAATTCAAGATTCCCGCAGTTGAGACCAGAGACTGGGCGCTTGACCAGTTCTGCTTCATCTACTGGGACCGCGACATCACCACCGCTCTGCCCTCCATGTATGCAGAGCTGGAGATTGAGACCACCGACCGTTCTCAGCTCAACGTTGAGCTGGGCAGAACCGACGCATACGGCCGTTATGTAGGCGCTACCCCCTATATGTTCTACTACTACGGCAACCGTCCCACCTACGCAACCAAGAGCGAGCTGGGTCTGGGCAATGACGACGACTTCTACTTCAACACCAAGGGTGAAGTAAACGGCAAGGCTACCACCGCATTCTACACCGTAAGCTTCGAGAGACTCATGGGCAGCATGCCTACCGGCACCACCGTTGAAAACTTCCAGTGGTCCATCAAGGTTTCCTCCAAGGGCGAAAACGAGCTGACCGACACCGTTGTTCTCAAGAGCGTTGTGATCAAGAACAACAAGGGCGAAGTGCTCAAGAGCATGAAGTTCTCCGATGAAAAGCTCCTCAAGAGCACCAACACCTACGTATTCAATCTGGGCGGCAACGTTGCATACGGCACTCTGGCAGGCAAGTACTCCTTCCAGAACGTTGCTTCCGGCAACTATCTGGCTGCAGAAGGCTCCATGACCTTCAAGTCTTCCTCTAAGGCTGCAGACGCTCTGCTGATGAACGTTGAATATCATCCCGACAGAGAAAGCTACCTGATCTGGAAGATCGAAAAGGGTAGTAAGGCACCCACCTACGTTCTGGACGTTACCAAGACCCTGAACACCGGTGCAACCCTTCAGTTCAACGCTGAAAGCTCCAACCCTGAGATCCCGCTCAACCGTGCGGCTACTCAGAGCTGGAAGTTCTCCCACAATGCTGACGGCACCATCACCATGTACATCACCTCTGAAAAGGGCACCAACTATGCTCTGGCTGAGATCGATGGCGTGATCTGCCTGAAGAAGGCTACCGCACTGACCGACGACATCAAGTGGAAGATCCTTCCCGATGCAGCTACTCAGGTTACCTCTTCTGTAACCGTTGCAGCAGAAGGTCTGACCGTTACCGGTACCGTTGGCAAGAAGGTTGCCAAGGTTAAGGTTGTTGTTCTCGATATGGAAGGCAACGAAGTGAAGTCTGTTGAAGCAGATGCAAGCACCACCTTCACCGCAACCGTTGACGTAACCGCTGCAGGCAGCTACCTTGTGAAGGTTCTCAATGCTGAGACCGGCGCTTCCGCCGCTTCCTTCACCTTCGTGACCATCGCTGCATAAGCTTAAATCGTCACCAAGCAATCAAACAGCAAACGGCTTGCCGCAAGGCAAGCCGTTTTTTTGCGTTTTTTGAAAATCAGATACTTATCGCAGGGCACGAAGCTCCCTTTGTAGAATGCACAAAAAAGCATCCACCTGCTTTGGCGTGTTGAACATCGAAAAGCTCACCCTGATCCCTCCTCGCTGCACGCTCCCCACCGTTTTGTGGGCAAGAGGAGCGCAGTGAAGCCCCTCACGCACAAGGACCCCCTCTTCCGAAAGACGTTCGGCCAGCCGTGCGTTATCCTCAAGGACGGTATCAAACAAACACGGCCCCCTTCCCTGCGCCCTCTTTGCGCAAGGAATGACCCCTTCGACCACAGATACTCCTTCTAAAAGACGTGCAGAAAGCAAGGAAATCCTCTCTCCGATCTCTTCGTACCCCCGTTGCTCAATATACGCCACCCCGGCGGAGAGCGCCGCAATGGCAGGAAGGGGAAGCGTGCCCGCCTCCAGCCTTTCGGGAAGCAAGGTCGGCATCCCCTCCTCAAGAGAAAAGCTCCCACTGCCCCCCTCCACCAGCGTTTCGACTTGCTCCAGTGCCTCCTTCAGTCGCTCTGAGCACAAAAGCACACCCACACCTTGAAGGCCCAAAAGTCCCTTGTGACCCGGAAGAACCATGCCGTCTGCCTGCAGATCCTTCAGCGAAAGCGGCAAATGTCCTCCCGCTTGAGCGCAATCCACAAGGGAAAGCACCCCTTTTTCTCTGCACAAAGCGCATAGCTCTCCAACGGGTAAGGTTTGAGGGCAAATATTTGAGGTGTGCAAAAAGACCGCCAGATCGGGTCGCTGCTCCAGCCGTTGGGTGAAAGAAGAGAGGATCTCCTCCTTGGTTCCATAGCCGTGAAAATAATCGATAGTGACCCCTTTCTTCTTCAGCGCCAACGCAGGTCTTCTGACCGCATTGTGTTCCATGTCGGATAAAAGCACTCTTCCACCGACAGGAACGATGCTTTTGATCACACGGTTGAGCGCCTCTGTGGCTCCCGAAAAAAAGCAAACGCTCTCGGGGGACGGTGCCCCGAAATGAAGCGCCAGATGCGCTCTCGTCCCATATAGCAGCCTGCTTGCCTCCATGGCGAGCAAATGTCCGCCCCTGCCCGGATTTCCCAGTCCCGCCGCCCGATTTGCTGCCTTGAGAACCGCTGCGGGCTTGGGAAGAGAGGTCGCGGCGTTGTCAAAATAGATCATACAACTCTCCTTAAAAGCAAAGACGGCACCCATGCGCCGTCTTTATATCATTAGCGAAGCAGATCGCCATGCCTGATTCCTGCCCTCTCTAACCGAGTCAGCGCTTCGGATGCCAAGGCACAAGGCAATACCAGCCCGTAGGCGCAGCCTTTTTTCGTGCTTCCCTGAGGAAGCTTGATCACCCGAACGACGATCCCTCCGCCTTTCAGCAGCTCTTCCCCCCTGAGCGCATAGGTCAGCGATGACATTGCGATCATGCACTTTCCTTCATTTGTTTTCATGATCTTCCATCTTCCCTTTCTTGGGCATTTTCCAAAACAGTCGTTTGTTAGCTCCCGATACAGTATATGCATAAAATCTCAATGAGGACGCACGGTTGCACATAAAAAAGCACCGTTTGTTCTCCAAACGATGCTTTTTTATATCTTATTTTCCGTAGCTTATGCAAGCCTTGGCAGACTCGTTTCCGCTCGCCACGATCACATGGGCATCAAAATAGTCCTTGCTTTCGGGATAGCTTACGGTCTTCAATCCACCGCACCCTTTAAAGGCATCCTTGCCGATGCTTTCCAGTGCCGAGCCGATTGACACAGAATTCAAATTGGTACAACCCGAAAAGACGGCAGCTCCGATCGTTTTGACTCCCTCCGGCAAAACCGCCGCACCAAGCGACTTGCAATTCACGAACAATTCACTGGGCAGCTCGGTCAGTGCCGTGCCCGAAGCAAAATGGATCTGAGAAAGTCTTCCGCACTCGGCAAAGGCGCGAGAGCCCAGCGAGCTGACCCCTGCAGGCAGAGAAACGGTCTCAAGAGCGGCACACCCCTCAAAAGCAGATTGGCCGCAACCGATGAATGCATCGTCAAAAAGCATGGCGGTGATGCTCTTGCATCCGGAGAAGGCCGCACCACCCACAAATTTCAGGCTCTTAGGCATCTCTTTTTTGGTCAACGTCATCTTGTCGCAACCAAAAAAGGCTCTTGTGCCGATCATCTGCAGGCTATCGGGAAGCTTGACCTCGGTCAGCTCCTCAAACCCCTCAAAGCTATAGTCGGAGATCAAGGTCACCCCTTCGCCCACGACCACCTTTTTGACGCCCGAAAGAGCGGACAACGGGTTGATGCGCTCGGTGGACCAGGCATAAAACTGCCCTTCTCCCCGTACGTACAGCTCTCCGTCCTCATAAAAAGCAAATTCGATATCGGGTCCGAGCGTACCGACGGCGGCAACGCCCTCCTCGACCCGCAAAACGGTATCCTTTTTGTCACCGCACACACCGCAGGTCTGCTGTCCCAAGCCGTTATTCTCTCGGGTAGCGGGGCGGACTATCTCCATATCACCATAGGTATGGGGCAGAATCTCAATGCCCTCATATTCGTACTTTTCGCTTCCGCAGATCTCGCAGTAGCGAATGCGCATACCAAGCTCTGTGCAAGAGGCGGGAAAGGCAATCTCCCATTCTCCCATACGGTGATTTTCGTGGGGTACCACAGTAACCGAAACCGTCAGCTCTTTTTCATCTGCAGTGGACACGGTCAAGGTTCCTTGCCCCACGGCAAGTGCCTTGATCCTTCCTTCCTTGCTTACCGAAAAGATCTCGGGGGCAGACGAACGGAAGGTGAGAGCGGGTCTGGTGGCATTTTCGGGAAGAACTGTAAAAACGGGAGCGATGCTATCGCCCACATCCAAGGTCAACGTTTCGATCTCACAGACGATCTGATCCACGGCAAAGTAAGGCAAAACGGTCACATCCACCTCTCTTTGACAGTTACCGTCCCGTGAAGCAAACAGCAACTTGGTCTGCCCCGCCTTCAGGGCGGTGAGCACACCGTCTTCAAGAGCAACGATCTGCTCGTCTGCTGCGGTGATCAGCACGGTAGGATCGTCCGGCTGTGCAGGGGAGATCTCAAAGCTCAGCGTCAGCTTCTCGCCCTCGTAAAAGCGGATCTGTTCAAAGGAGGGCAAGATCTCCTCAATGAAAACCGCCTCCTCTTCCTCCTCCGTTGACGAAGGACTTTCCGCAGGCAACGAGGGCAGATCCTCGGTCGTTTCGGTCTTCGTACAGGAAAAAAGAGTTAAGAGCGCTGCCAAAAAGCAGAGCGCCACCATCATTTTTTTCATAACGTCATCTCTTTTCTTTGATTCAAATATCATGGTTTACCCATTTTACTACACTCCACCGCATTTGTCAACCAAAACAAAAAAGTTTGTCGTTTGTTTTTATTACTCTCCCCCCCTTTTTACCCACTTTCTATTGCTTTTCACTTGACATCCGTCAAAATATGGTCTATAATAATTATGTGTAGCCTGATACACCCAAATACTGAAAAACAAAGGAATCCCCATCATGAATACAAAACGGATCACGAGCCTCCTGCTCTGTCTGCTTGCGCTCTGCGCCATCTTTTCCTTCACATCCTGCAACAAAAACAAAACCGAAGAGCCGCAGAAGCCCTCCTCTTCCCCCTCAGCCTCCCTTGATGGCTCCAAAACGGAGCCCAACAGTCCCTTCACCCTCTCCCTTGCCCAAAACAAGGCGAAAGCAGGTGAAACCGTGACCGTCACACTTTCCGCACAAAACAATCCCTCCATTGCCGGGTATAGCGTCACCGTGCTTTACGACGAGGACGTGCTGACCTTCGTCTCCTGCGAAAACAAGATCGCAGGCGGCTTCGCCGTAGCCAACAGCACTCAAAAGGGCAAGGTCCGGGTGATGTGCACCGTGATGGGCGGCAATACACTTTCCACCGAAGGAGTCTGCGACGTGCTGACCTTCAAGGTCAAGGAGGATGCGCCCAAAGGCACGAGCGCTCTTGAGCTTGTGCTTGCAGATGACTCCGACGAGATCTATAGAACAGAAAACGGCAAAATGCCTTCGGTAAACTGCATCCTCAAGGGCGGTGCTGTTACCGTGGAATAAGTGTGCTTTTAACGAAAGGAACAGATATGAACCGTTTTGGCAAATCTCTGGCAGTGGCACTTGGTGTGCTCTGCCTGCTTGCGCTCCCCTGCGGCTGTGAAAAAAAGCAGACCGCCACCCCCTCCGCACCTTCTTCGGATGCGCCCTCCGCAAGCGCACCCTCTATCCAAGGATCGGAGGTCGGCTCAGAAGACCTGGCTCCCTCCGCTCCTGCCCTCTCCCCCTCTGCCCCCCTTCCGTCCTCCCCCGAAAAGGATCCCTCCACCCCCGTCGTGACCGAGGCGATCACCTTTTCCCTTGGGAATATTGCAGGTGCGGCAGGTGAGGAGATCACCCTTCCTCTGCATATTGAAAACAATTACGGTATCGCAGGCTATAGCCTGACGGTGACCTACGATCCTGAAGTCTTGACCTTTGTTTCCTGTCAGAACAAGGTTCCCGGCGGCTTTGCTACCACCAACAGCGTGGCAACCCCGGGACAGGTACGGGTGATGTGCACCGTAATGGGAGGAAACAAAATTACCTTAAACGACGTTTGTGACCTGCTGACCTTCAAGATCAACGATGCCGTCAATGCGGGCACCTATTCCTTGGATCTGATCATTGCCGACAAGGCAGACTCGGTGTACCGTGTGGAGGACGGCTCCATGCCCGACGTGGATTGCACCCTTGCGGGTGCCACGCTGACCGTGCATTGTTAAAGAAGAAAGGAGCTTACGAAAATGAAAAAGCTACAAAAGAATTTGGCGATCCTTCTTGCCGTCCTATCCGCCCTGACCCTTCTTGCAGGATGCTCGAAGAATCCTTCCGTGCAAAGCGGAGAGGATCCCTCCGAAACTACTCCGTCCGAAGATACGGTAACCTCGCCCTCGGCAAGCGAGGAAAGCAAGGAGCCTTCAAAGGATCCTTCTTCCACCCCCGTTCTGCCCTCCGATCCTTCCCTTCCTTCAAACGAGCCTACGCTCTCCCCCACACCTTCTCCCGAGCCTTCCCCTACTCCCACCCCCACACCCTCCGAGGATCCCAAGGATCCCGATTTTGACTTAAAGCCTACGGGCGTGCTGACCGTGACCAAAAAACCCGAGGATCTTTCCAAGGGAACGCTCGTTTTAGTGGGCGAAAAAACACCTTACGCTTCCTCCTTGACCAAGGATCTGAAGATCATCAAAACCCAGGGCACGGGCGTGCTGTCGGTTTCCGAGTTTATGCATCAGGTGACCGAAGACACCCTTTGGGCCTTTGAAAGCATGGTCGTTGCCCTGCAAAAGGAAACGCTGACCACCAAGTCCCTTTTGGTGCGCTCTGCCTTCAGAGACGAGCAGTATTTCAAGGATCTGATCGAAAAAAACAAGGATCATCCCGAGTTTAAGACCGAGACACCCGGTGCAAGCGAGCACCACACCGGCCTTGCCATGGACGTGAAGTTCTGGGACGGCACGGGCTCTTACACCATCGGTCTTGACAGCGTGGCAAGCGAAAGCCTGTGGTTAAAGAGAAATGCCCACCGCTTCGGCATTATCGAGCGCTATACCAAGGACAAGGCGGATCTTACCGGAAAGGATGCCGAGTCAGACCATTTCCGCTATGTGGGAATCGCCCATGCCTCCTATATGTACCAAAAAAATCTCTGCCTTGAAGAATATCTGGAAGAGATCAAGGCCTACGGCCCCGATAACCGTCTGGTGGTAACCGACGATAACGGCTATTCCTGGAGTGTATATTACATTGCCGCAAACATGACGGGCGAGACCACCTTGGTTTTGCCTAAGGGCGTGGTATACGAGATCTCGGGCAACAATAAGGACGGCTTCATCGTTTCGGTCAAGTCTGTTTGGGAGGGATCTTTGACCTCCGATCTGAAAAGGGTTCCCGTTACCGGCGTGACTCTTGACAAAAACGAGCTCGTTCTTACAGCAGGGGTAACCGCCGCACTGAATGCCACCGTTGCTCCTGCCGATGCCACCAATCGCATCGTGACCTTCACCTCCTCGAATGAAAAGGTGGTGACCGTCTCCTCCGCAGGTCTGCTGACCGCTGTAGGTGCCGGAACGGCAACCGTAACCGCCACCACCGCAGACGGTGGCTTTACCGCAACCGTAAAGGTGACGGTAAATGCAGACAGCACCGTTCCCACCGTCTGGCTTGACGCAGGTCACGGCTGTGACAACAGCAAGGGCGTACCCGATGTGGGCACAGGAGAAAACACGCCCTTTTTCAAGGTATCGGGCGGCTTTTACGAGGCTGACCTGAACATGGAGATCACCTCTGAGGTAGCCGCTATTCTGAAAAAAGCAGGCTACAACGTGCTTTTAACCCGTGAGGGCTACAGAAAAGAGCACGTGACCGTTTCCGAGCGAGCAGAGGAAGCGAATGCGGCAGCTGCCGATGTCTTCGTGTCCATCCATGCCAACTCCTCCGACTCCGCCTCCGCAAAGGGTGCAAGAGTCTATCATTACGCTGAACATAAGATGGTGGAGGATTGTCTGGCACTGAGCACTGCAGTTTGCGCAAACATCAACAAAACAAGCGGTTGCTCCGCAACCACCGTTTCGCCCTCTACCGCAGAATATGCCGTGCTGACCCACACCGATATGCCCTCCATTCTGGTGGAGACCTGCTTCCTTACCAATCAGGCAGATGCCGAAAAGGCAATCACCGCAGAGTGGTGCGCAGGTATGGCAAATGCCAT
>JAGBIB010000012.1 GCA_017935195.1 Clostridia bacterium | reverse complement strand
TTTTTTATTTCTTTTTCTTTTGTCTGACCGCCTCGGTGAGCAGATATTCGATCTGCCCGTTGATGGAGCGGAAATCCTCCTCCGCCCAAGCCGAAAGCTCGTTCCAAAGGGTAGGGGAGAGGCGCAAAACGATCTGTTTTCTTGCTTTTTCGGCGCTTTTTATCGCCTCTTCCTTCTTTTTGATCTCTTTTTCCAGCTCTTCAAGACGTCTTAGACGCTCTTCAAGCTGCTTTTCGTTTTTTTCCAAGAGAGCCTCCTTTTAAGGGGGATTTTTTAATAGATCGAGCCGCTGTTGACGATGGGCTGAGCGTCCTTGTTTCCGCAAAGAACCACAAGGAGATTAGAAACCATTGCCGCCTTGCGTTCCTCGTCCAGCAGAACCACCTCGTCCTCGTTGAGCTTGTCAACAGCCATCTTTACCATGCCCACAGCCCCGTCCACGATCTTTTGTCTTGCGGCGATGATGGCAACCGCCTGCTGTCTTTGAAGCATTGCGGCGGCGATCTCCTCGGCATAGGAAAGCTGGGTAATGCGCACGTCCTCGATGATCAGTCCCGCATCCTTCACCTTCTCCTGCAGGTCGATTTGCATGGTCTCGGCAATTTCAAGCGCACTGCTTCGAAGAGTCTTTTCGCCCGAGGCACCGTCCTCGTTTTCATCAAAAACATCGTAGGGGTAGAGTCTGGCGGTATTGCGGATGGTGGAATCGGTCTGAATGCTTAAATAGGTCTTATAATTTTCCACGGAGAAGACCGCAACGGTGGGGTCTGCCACCCTCCAAATGACCACAGCGCCGATGATGATGGGGTTGCCAAGCAGATCGTTGACCTTCTGACAGCCGTTATCCAGGGTCTGCACCTTTAAGGAGATGGTCTTTTTTACGGGAGAGACGGCAACGGTCTGCTCCTGTCCCTTTGCGGCGGCGGTGCGGTTTCTTCTTGCCGCCTCCTCTTTATATTCCTCGTATGCGGGATTGAAGCCCACGCTGAAGGGGTTGACGTAGAAAAAGCCCGCCTTGTTGATGGTTCCGTGGTATTTACCAAAGAGGGTCAGAACCAGCGCTTCGTTGGGTCTGACGGTGCGCAGTCCTGCAAACATGATGGAAAAGAGGGTCATCATCAGCAAGGACAGCAGGATCAGCAGTCCGCCAAAGGTTTCTTCGTTGGCAATGCCCACGATCAGCACCAGCACCGAGAGCAGCTCGGCAAGGATGAGCAGAAGAAGGATGGCAATACCGTTTGCCGGCTTCAAAATTTTTTCGGTTACCTTTTTGAGTTCCATAAGTACCTCCATAAAATATCAATGTGATATCATTGTGATATCATTATAGCATTGTTGTTTGGAAATGTCAAGAGAAAATTTAAAAAATCAAAGAAAGAAGAATGGGGCGGCGGACTATTTTTTAAAAAATAGCGGTTTACAAACCACCGTTTCTGTGCTAAAATATAAGAAGAGAATCAAAAACGCCGATCTTGAAAGGATACGACGAATATAAAAGATATAAAAGTATAAAAAGGAGAAACATTATGGGACTGATCAAAGCGGCGATCGGTGCGGTGGGCGGAACGCTTGCCGACCAATGGAAGGAATTTTTCTACTGCGAGGCAATGGAAAAGGACGTCCTTGCGGTAAAGGGACAGAAAAGAGTGGGCAAACGCTCCTCTAACACCAAGGCAAGTGACAATATCATTTCAAACGGATCGGGTATTGCCGTGGCAGACGGTCAATGCATGATGATCGTGGAGCAGGGCAAGGTGGTGGAGGTGTGTGCCGAGCCCGGTGAATACACCTACAACAGCTCCACCGAGCCCAGCATTTTTGCAGGGTCTTTGGGGCAGAGCATCGTGGATACCTTCAAGACGGTAGGCAAGCGCTTTGCCTATGGCGGTGATACCGGCAAGGATCAGCGTGTGTATTATTTCAATACCAAGGAGCTGATCGACAACAAGTTCGGCACCCCCAATCCCGTTCCCTTCCGCGTGGTGGATAGCCGCATCGGACTGGACGTGGATGTGTCCCTGCGTTGCTCGGGCATTTATTCCTATAAGATCGCAGATCCGTTGCTCTTTTACACCAACGTCTGCGGAAACGTACAGCAGGCATATACCCGTTCAGAGCTTGACGCTCAGCTGAAGGCAGAGTTTATCAGCGCCCTCCAGCCCGCCTTTGCAAGACTGTCGGCAATGGAAATGCGTCCCAACCAGATCCCCGCCCACACCACCGACCTTGAAAACGCCATGAATGAGGCGCTTTCGGCAAAGTGGTCGGCGCTCAGAGGTCTAAAGGTGGTCAGCGTGGCGTTAAATTCGGTCACCCTGCCCGAAGAGGATGCCGAGATGATCAAGCAGTTGCAAAAGAGTGCGGTGATGCGTGATCCCACCATGGCAGGTGCCACCCTCGTGGGTGCGCAGGCAGACGCCATGCGTGCGGCGGCATCCAACTCGGCAGGTGCGGTAAACGGCTTTATGGGCTTTGGAATGGCGGCAAATATGGGGGGAATGAACGCCCAGAACCTGTACGCCATGGGCGCACAGCAACAGCAACAACAGCAGGCACAGGCACAGTCCGTTCCTGCCCCCGGTGGCTGGAAATGCTCCTGCGGGGCTGTCGCAACCGGTAAATTCTGTCCCGAGTGTGGTGCCAAGAAGCCCGAGGAGCAGGGTTGGAAGTGCGCCTGCGGCAATGTGGCAACGGGCAAGTTCTGCCCCGAATGCGGTGCAAAAAAGCCTGAAAATGAGGGCTGGACCTGCTCCTGCGGAGCGGTGAACAAAGGTAAATTCTGCGCCGAATGCGGCAAGAGAAGACCTGCGGGGGCGCCCGTATATGTCTGCGACAAGTGCGGATGGAAGCCCGAGGATCCCGCAAACCCGCCCAAATTCTGCCCCGAATGCGGTGACAGATTTGACGAGGACGATTTGAAATAACCCAAAGACTGCCGATTGCAGTCAAAAAAGGAGGCAAGCCAATGGCTGAGCTGATGGAATACAAATGCCCCTGTTGCGGGGGATCAATCGAATTTGACAGCACCCTTCAGAAGATGAAATGCCCCTACTGCGACACCGAATTTGAGGTGGAAACGCTAAAGGAGCTTGATGGAGAGCTGAAGGGGCAGGCTGAGGACGAGATGTCCTGGGAAAATGCAGGAACGGTATGGGAGGATGCCAAGGAGGGCGTGCGCTCCTATATCTGCCGCTCCTGCGGAGGGGAGATCCTGACCGATGCCACCACCGCGGCAACCTCTTGCCCCTATTGCGACAATCCCGTGGTGATGAAGGAGCAGGTGGAGGGAATGCTCAAACCCGACGTGGTCATCCCCTTCAAGCTTGACAAAAAGGCGGCAAAGGCTGCTTTTGCAAATCACTTAAAGGGGAAGATCCTTTTGCCGAAGTCTTTTAAGAGCGAGGCGCACATCGACGAGATCAAGGGGGTCTATGTCCCCTTCTGGCTCTTTGATGCCGATGCCGATGCCAACATCCGCTACCGCGCCACAAGGGTACACAGCTACCGTCGCGGTGATTACATCCACACCAACACCGACCATTTTGCCGTTATCCGCGAGGGCTCCTTGTCCTTTGAGCGCATCCCCGTGGACGGCTCCTCCAAAATGGCAGACGATCTGATGGAGTCTATCGAGCCCTTCCGCTTTGAGGATGCGGTGGACTTTCAGACTGCCTATCTTTCAGGCTATCTTGCCGATCGCTATGACGTGACGGCGGAGGACAGCGTGGAAAGAGCAAACGCCCGTGTAAAAGCAAGCACTGAGGAGACCTTCAGAAGAACGGTGGTGGGATACGCTACCGTGGTGCCCGAAAAAACAGCGATCAAGCTACAAAACGGAGTGGCAAAATACGCCCTTTACCCCGTGTGGATCCTGAATACCACCTGGCAGGGCGAAAAATACACCTTTGCCATGAACGGACAGACGGGCAAATTCGTGGGCAACCTGCCCATGGACAAGAAAGCCTTTTTTGCCTGGCTTTTCGGGGTATTTGCCCTTTCGGGAGCAGCGATCTTTGGACTGATGACTCTGTTATCTTATCTATAAGGAGGTGTCGAAATGAAAAAAACAAGATTTTTGGCACTGACCCTCCTGCTTTTGAGCCTTTTTGCTCTTCTTTCGTTAGGTAGCTTTGCTGACTCCTCCGCACCACGTCTTGTGGATGGTGCCGATCTGCTGACAAAAGCGCAGGAGGATGCACTTTTGACCCAAATGGATGAAATGAGCACCCGTCTGGACTTCGATTTTTTGATCTTCACGGTAAAGGATACCAACGGACAGGACATCCTTGACTATGCTGACACCTATCATAGAC
>JAGBIB010000124.1 GCA_017935195.1 Clostridia bacterium | reverse complement strand
TCCTCGTCGGTGCAGTCGGCAAGCTTCTTTAAAAGGGCGTTTGAGCCGTTTAAGATCAGCGTTGCCTTTTCCTGTCCTGCGGGAAGATCCATACCGTACATCTTCATCATGTCCTTCATTCGACGCTCCTCCTCGGAGACGTTTAAGAGGGCAGGGAGGCTATCGTCCTTCAGGCTTGCAAAGGAAATTTCGGTGTTTTCAGGGCAAACAGAGGCAAAGAGGCTCTTTAAGCTCTCGTTTTCGTCGCTTTCCCCCTCCTTTAAGGAGTCGGAGATCTCTGCGTCCACCCGGACGAACTTCACCTTTTCCTCCGCCTCGGCAAGGGAGAAGAACTGACTGTCAAGGACCTTGTCAAAGAGGGCAACGGGGATGCCGCGGTCGGTGTACAGCGAAATATACTGTGCTTGGGTCACGGGGTCGGCGGCATAGAAGATCTTGCCCTCCTCCTTGCCCTGCAGCTCTTTCGCGTATTCCTCAAAGGTCAGGTGTCTGCCGTCGGTAAGGGGCAAAAGGAAGACCTTTTTGACCCGATCGTAAAACTTCTTGTCCCGAAGCGAGCCGTATTCCACGAAGAGCTTTAGATCGTCCCACAGCTTTTCGTAGCGCTCTCTTTCGGTGTTGAAGAGGCCCTGCAGCTTGTCGGCAGTCTTTTTCACGATGTGTGCCGCGATCTTTGAAACGTAACCGCTGTTCTGCAGATAGCTTCTGGAGACGTTCAGCGGCAGCTCGGGGCAGTCCAAAACGCCCTTGAGCATGAGGAAATAGTCGGGGATGACCTCCTTGATGTTGTCGGCAACGAAGACCTGATTATAAAAGAGCTTGACCTGCCCCTCCATATTGTCGTATTCGCTGTTTAGGCGGGGGAAATAGAGGATGCCCTTGAAATTCAGGGGGTAGTCTGCGTTGATGTGGATGTGGAAAAGAGGCTCTTTATAGTCGTTAAAGACCTTGCGGTAAAAGGCGGTATACTCCTCGTCGGTGCATTCGGAGGGGCGCTTTAACCACAGGGGGGAGATATCGTTGATGGGCTCTTTTTCATCCTCGCCGCCCTCTTTTTCGCCTTTTCCGTCCTCAAAATAGATCTCCACGGGCATAAATGCGCAGTATTTGTCAAGGACAGCGCGCAGCTTGCCTGCCTCCAGATATTCCTTGCCCTCCTCGGACAGGTAAAGCACCACGTCGGTGCCACGCCCTCTCTTGGCGCACTCCTCGTAGGTATAGGAGCCCTGCTCGTCGCAGACCCAGCAAACCGAGTCCTCTTCGCCCTTCATCGACTGGGTAAAGACCCGCACCTTGTCGGCAACCATAAAGGCGGAGTAAAATCCAAGACCGAAGTGACCGATGATGCCGCTGCCGTCGGAGGTACTTTGCTCGTACTTTTCCATAAAGTCCATCGCACCCGAAAGCGCAATGGAGCAGATGTATTTCTCTACCTCTTTGCGGCTCATGCCAATGCCGTTGTCCGAAATGGTCAGCGACTGCTCCTCGGGATCAAGACGAACGGTGACGGCAAATTTCTCGTCCTCGGGCAGGGAGATCTCGCCAAGGCTTGAAAGCCGCTTCATCTTGGTCACCGCATCGCAGGCGTTGGATACCAGCTCTCTTAAGAATATCTCCTTTTCGGAATACAGCCATTTTTTGATCACGGGGAAAATGTGCTCGGTGCTTACCGAAATGCTGCCCGTGGTGAAGTTCTTTTCGTTTTCCATTTTGGTTCCTTTCTTTTTTGGGGCACTGCCCCGATACCCTTCCTAAGGCTCTGCCTTAGGGATCCGCCAAAAACCTTTTTATAAAAAGGTTTTTGAATTTCCAAAAATTTTGGACGGTTTTGGTGTGTTTCGTAGCCGTTTTGCTTGGCTTAAAGGGGTTTGCTTTGGGGCTCTCCCCATACCCTGCCCAAGGCTCTGCCTTAGGGATCCGCCAAGAAACTTTTCGTGAAAAGTTTCTTGGAACTTCAAAAGCTTTGGACGGATTTGGTTTTTGTGTAGCCGTTTTTCTTTGCAGCCGTTCAGATCGCTCCTGCGGTCAGGGCGATCAGCTTTTTCAGATCGTCGGGCTGGACGTCCACCCCGTACGCCGCCTTGTTGCGCCGCACCTCTCCGCATTTGCGGCACTTGTGTATCACAATATACCCCTTTTTCGGGTCGGGTAAACAGCCGATGGCATCCATAATGCCTCCGCAGTCATTGGCTCTGTCCCCCGGGTTAACATCCAGATGCAGTGAGCAGAGGCAGAAGGGACAGTGGTTTCTCGAGGTCTTTTTTAAGGGCAGGACCTCCTTGCCGCAGTTGGCGCAGAGAAATCCGTTGTCATTTTTTGTAAAGCGTTTGGTTTCCATATACGTCCTTTTTTTGACGAAAGATTTTTTTAGAAAGAACCCCTTTTGATTCGAGCAAAACGGGTGCATACGCCAAGCCCGTTTAAAGCTTTTGGTGTGGGACGGCGTCCCACAAAACTCACCGTCATTTTCCCACGCAAAAGCGGGAAAAGATGGCGGAAACGATGTCCTCGCCCACCGTTCTGCCGTCGATTTCACCGATCTCGGCAAGGGCAAGCTCGGCATCCAGTGCGGCAACGTCCTGGGTCAAGCCCATGTCAAGGGCATCCATGGCGGAGTCGATCAGGGCAATCGCCCTTTTTGCCGCCGCCGCCTGACGGGCGGAGGTCAGCACCGCAGAGTCGTCGTAATTTATGCGCTCGGTCTCAAAAAGACGGGCAACCGTCTCTTCAAGGGCGGGGGGCAGACCCTGCTTGCAGCTCATCTCGATTTGGAGGAAGTGCTCGGGCAGGGCAAGATCGAAGCTTTTTTCAAGATCGCATTTGTTCAAGAGGGCGATCACGGGGCAGTCCTTTTCAAGCAGACGGGCGATGAGCGCCTCGTCCTCCTCTTCTGCAGGTCTGCTCATGTCGAAGACGGCAAAAACCAGCTCTGCCTCCTTCAGCTTTTCAAGGGAGCGGGCGATGCCGATGCTTTCCACAAGGTCGCCCGTTTGGTGGATGCCCGCCGTGTCGGCAAGGCGCAGGGTCACCCTTCCGAGAAGTGCGCTTTCCTCCACCGTATCTCTGGTGGTGCCCGCAACGGGCGAGACGATGGCGCGCTCCCTTTTCAAAAGAAGGTTCAAAAGGGAGGACTTGCCCGTGTTGGGCTTGCCTAAAATGGCGGTGGGGATGCCCTCCATCACCGCTCTTCCTGCCTTGTAGCTGGCAAGCAGACCCTCAAGTCGGGTGCGGACGGCGCAAAGCCCCTGTAAAAGCTGTTCATTTGAGAGATCTGAAAGATCCTCGTCGGGATAGTCGGTGTAAACGTAGGCAGAGGCAAGCAGGGCAACCAGATCGTTATAAATGCCCGCGCACTCTGCAGAGAGCCGTCTTACGGCGGTGTTTGACGAAAGGCGGAGCTGGCTGTCGTTTTCGGCGTTGATCCGATCGATGACCGCTTCGCTCTCGGTTAAGGAGGTCTTGCCGTTTAAAAAGGCACGCTTTGAAAATTCCCCCGCCTCGGCTTGCCTTGCCCCCGCATCAAAGAGGGCTTCCAGCACCCTCGACGTTAGGAGAATGCCTCCGTGGCAGGAAAGCTCGACAACGTCTTCGCCGGTGAAGGAGCGGGGCGCACGAAAGACGGTCAACAGTCCGTCGTCGATCACTCTGCCGTCCTTGATGATGTCGCCGTAAACGCACTGTCCCGCCGCAAGGTCAAGCACCCTTTTGCCGCTTTTGGGCAAAAAGACCCTTTGGCAGATCTCAAGTGCCGAAGGACCCGAAACGCGGATGAGGGCAACGCCTCCCTTGCCGTATGCGGTGGAGATCGCCGCCACCGTATCGTCGTAATAGTGCATACCCGTCGCTCCTCCCTTTGCTTTTCGATCCTTTGGATGCCTATACTGATCCACCTTTTATTATACCTTATTTTTCCTTTTCTTGCAAGGGGCAAAGCGAGATTTTTAAGCGTTTTTTGAAGCGTTTTTTGAAGCACTCACGGGGATTTTGGACGAAAAAACCGAGCCGTTTGAAGGACGGCTCGGCAAATACCTGCTTGCGGGGGCAAGAACGAAGGCAGTTCAATTTTCGTAGCCCACGGGTGCCACGTTTTGGCGGTAATATTCCTCTCTGATAAATTCCAGCCAGATGGACTGCAACTCCTCTTCGGTAAATTCGGCTTCGTTTACCTGCTTGCGGGTTACGAAAAGGAAGAGCTGATCGGGATTTTTGGATTTGTGAACGGCAAATCCTTTTTGTTCAAGGGTTTCTTTAAAGCCCTCGGGGAGTTGGTGCGCATCGTTATGGGAATAGGATAAGGAAAAGGCAACGCACTGATCGTCCGATACTTCTTCGGGGTTGCGGACATCTTGCACCGAAGGTAGTCCCATCAACTTGCCGAACATAAAGACCGCATCGGAGTGAAAGTCAGAAACGGACCACAGGATCTGCTCTGCGGGCAAAGGCAGCTCGGGGTAAAGGGGCTTGGGAGAAGGCGTGGGGCTTTTTTGGGGCGCGGGAGAGGGGATCGGCGAAGGGCTTTCGCGTTCTTCTTCGATCACCGAAGGAGCGCTTGCGGCGGCGCTTTCACTCTCGCCTGCCGGGTCGGTTAAAAAGGACGCATCGTTACAGCCCGCCAAAAGGGGAAGGGCGAATAAAAGTGTGAGGGTGAGGCAAAGAATTTTTTTCATAAGGGATGCTCTTTTCGTTCGATTTTCTACCTTCATTATAGCACAAGGCGGGGGGAAAATGCAAGGGGATTTATAAAAAATGCACTTTTGAGGGCTTTTTTGAAGGAATGGGGGCGGGGTGAACGGCAATATAAGGGGGAGGGGGCGCGGTGATATATGAAGCGGCATATTCGGTTATACGAAATAGAACAAAATCCGCTATACCACTTGATTTTTTTCTTTATTTCGTGTAAAATAGTATTTGTGAAGGTGTACCTTGGAATATTGGATCCAAAGGACGCCAAAACGAAAAAGAACCGAAAAGCCCTCTTGCCCCTGCAAGAGGATCTTTGAGAGAGAGAAGGAAGCGCTTATGATGAAAAGAGGAGACAAGACCCAGACCTTCAATTTGAAGGAGGAACGGGAAAAGGAGGTTCGTCAGACCCTGCTGACCGTTTACGAGGCTTTAAAGGAAAAGGGCTACAACCCCATCAATCAGATCGTGGGCTACATCCTTTCCGAGGACCCCACCTATATCACCAACCACAAAAACGCCAGATCGCTCATCTGCCGTCTTGACAGAGACGAGCTGATGAATCTGATGGTGCGCTACTATCTGGAAGTATAAGGATAAGAGAATGACCAAGCTATATACCGTCTCAACGTCAGAACGGGGAGAGCGCGTTTTTCTGCCTTGCCCCGACCGTCCTGTCCCGCAGGGGGGACTGCTGGCGTTAGGCTGCTTTGACGGTGTGCATCCGGGTCACCGCGCCCTGTTGAAAAAGGCGAGGGCGGAGGCAGACCGTCTGGGGATCCCCCTTGGCGTCTGGTCGCCTGCGGGTGCGAAAAAGACGGGTCGGCTGCTGACGCTTGAAGAAAAGCTGTCGGCTTTTGCCGCTCTCGGAGTGGACTTTTATATTGAGGTTCCTTTTGAGGAGATCAAGGATCTCTCACCCATGGCATTTGTGGAGGGCTATCTGATGGACAGATACGCCGTCCGTGCCCTTGCCTGCGGAGAAAATTTCACCTTTGGCAAGGACGGACAGGGCGATGCCGACACCCTGCAGGTCATGGCGGCCCTTTTTACAAGGATCACCTATATCGTGCCTTTAGAGGAGGAGGGCGGTGCGCCCATTTCCTCCAATCGGGTAAGAGATTGCCTTTCAAAGGGCGATCTTGAGGGGGCAAAGCGCCTTTTGGGCGAAAATTACGGCTTTCACGCCACCGTGGAGGCAGGAAGACAGGTGGGCAGGACGCTGGGCTTTCCCACGGCAAACCTGCCCTTGCCCCAGGGCTCGCCTTTAAAAAAGGGGGTCTATGCCCTGTGGGTCTATGTGGACGGGGTACGCTATCCCGCCCTTGCAAACGTGGGGGTGCATCCCACCTTCAAGCAGGCGGATGAGCCGCTTTTGGAGGCCTATTTGCTCAAGGATCCCAAAGGCCCTCTTTACGGCAAGGAGCTTCGGGTGGAGTTTTTGGAGTTTTTGCGCCCCGAGTGCGCCTTCCCCTCCCCCGAGGAGCTGAAAGCGCAGATCGGCAGGGATGCGGAGCGAGCCCGCTCTGTCGTTTTTAAAGAAGAAAACCAATTTTAAAGATTAGAGAAATTTAAAGAAAACCGCCCCCTTTTGCCCCTTTTGAGGGCAGTGAGGCGGTTTGAGGATATAGATATCGGGAGGATTTCATGAAAAAGCTGATGCGGATGCTGTGGATGCTGACCGCCCTTGCCTGTTTTTTGGGGCCGATCGGCGCTTCTCTTGGCATCTGTGGCAATGCGCAAGAGGCGCCCCTTCCCGACGCACTTGCTTCGGTGCTTCTCTATCACAATGAGAGCGGCACCGTTTTGTATGAGAAAGACAGCTCCTCGGGCAGCGTGCCCGCAGGCCCCGCCCCCCGTATGGTGGCGGCGCTGGTTTTTTTGGAGCATTATCGGGAGGATCTTTCAAAAAAGGTGACGGTCAACCGTCTGGTCACCGGCCTTGCCACCTCCACCATGAATCCGGGACTCAAGGGCGGCGAGCAGATCTCGGTCTACGATCTGCTTTGCGCCATGCTCATCGCCAATTCGGACGATGCGATCTACGCTCTCGCCTTTGATCTTTATGAAAACGATGCCGATGCGCCCGCTCTGCTTTTGGAGGAGCTGAACCGCAAGGCGGGGGAGCTGGGGATGAGCGAGACGGCCTTCTTCAACATCACGGGCAACGATCCGAAAAGCGAGGAGGGGAGCGTGAACAGCAGCACCCTTTCCGATCTGCTCACGCTGGCGCTGGCCTTTCAAAAGCAGCAGACCCTGCTTGACATCTGCGCCATCGACGATCTGACCTTGGATGCCACCAACAAAAGCGGAAAGCGAAGACTGCTCACCCGAAACTATCTTTTATCTGCCAAGCGCATCGGAGGCTATACCTACAAGCACGCCACCGGTCTTGCCACTGCACAGGGCAGCTTTTCGGGGCATCATGTGATTGCCACCGCAAGAATGGACAGCGAGAGCTTTACCTGCATCGTGGTGGGCGCGATGGGTCTGCCCGATCCCGCGGATCCCGAGGACAAGAGAGATCCATATGCCGCCTTTACCGACGCAAGAGCGTTTTTTTCCTATGCGAATGAAAATTTCGCCTACAAGAGGGTGCTGGACACCACCTCGGTGTTGGGCGAGATCAAGGTACTGCTGTCCGACGATTCGGACTATGTAACGGTGGTACCCGAGAAGTCGCTTTCTGCCTTTTTGCCCGTTGATGCCGATCTTGAAAGGGACCTGCAGCTGGTGCCCGAGCTGGAGTTTACCCGTTTGACCGCTCCCGTTTACGAGGGGCTGATCGCCGGGTACGTGCGGGTACTTTATCGGGGAGAGGAGCTGGGAAGAGTGCGGTTGGTCACGGCGGGCTCGCTTTCCATGAGCAACAGCCGATACTATCTGTCCACTCTGACCAAGGTGATCAAGACCCCGCTGTTTCTTTCCATTGCGGGGGGAGTCTGCCTTTTTTTGCTCATCTGCGTGCTGATCGGTGCAAGAGTGCAGTATTTGAGAAAGAATCGCCCCGACGATCTGGAATTCGTGGAGGAAAGCGAGGAGGAGCTGCCGCCTTCGCCCACCGAGGGTGAGAGGCTGAGCCAACGCATCAAGCGGCTGGCGGGAAGCGTTTTGCGCAGCGTTGAAAAGAGCGGCAAGGGCAAAACGGGCGGCAAAAAGGAAGAAAAAGAGAAGCTCGAGCCCCGTTCAAAGGCTGTACAAGAAAAGCAGGACGCTCTTTTGGAGCATTCTGCAAAGGACGAGCCGAAGAAGGCTTTGCAACAGACCGCAAAGGACGTTGCCCTTGCCTTGGACGATGACCCGAAGGACGGGGAGCAGAGCATCCTTTCGGAGCAACAAAAATCTGCCCGTCCCAAGGTGACGGGTGCCAAGCGTCTGCCCGGCAAGGACGAGGCTCTTTTGCGTGCCGAGGAGGAGAAGAAGCGGCAGATGCGACAGGGCGGATATGTCCCCTCCGGATGGGGCGGCAGAAAGGACGACGGTGAAGAATGAATCCCTTTGACCGCCTGATGGGCAATGAAAAGCAAAAAAGATACTTCATGGGCGAGATCGCCAAGGGAAAGCTGCCCCACGCCTTCATTCTGGAGGGCGAGGAGGGCAGCGGACGCCACACCCTTGCTTATGCGGTGGCGGCGGCCATGGCAGATCCCATGGAGCAAGAGAAGATCTTCAAGGGGCAGAGCCCCGATGTGAGAGAATACGGACTTGCCCCCGAAAAAAAGGTCTTCACGGTGGAAACGGTGCGCAAAATGAAGAGCGATGCGGCCATCAAGCCCAACGACCTGCCCTTCAAGCTGTTTGTTCTGTCAAATGCCGAGTGTATGAATCAGCAGGCGCAGAATGCGGCGCTGAAGATTTTGGAGGAGCCACCCGAGAACACTTATTTTTTCCTGTTGTGCGAAAGCGCCTCGGCTCTTTTGCCCACCGTCAGAAGCCGTGCCTCGGTGATCCGAATGCAGCGCTTCTCGGATGAGGAGCTGACCGCTCTGCTTTTAAAGGACGAGGCTCTTTTGGCAAAAAGAAAGAGCGATCCCGCCTTTTTCGAGCAATGCGTCAAAAGTGCGGGGGGGAGCTACGGCAGGGCAAAGGTCTTGCTTGAGGGCAAGGACGGCTCGGCGCTCAAGGAGCGGGCAATAGCCTTTGTTGCCGCACTGGATCCGCCCGATAAGACGACGCTTTTGCTGCTTGCCTACAAGCTGCCCTCAAACAGGCAGGAGCTTGACAAGGTGCTCTTTTATATGCAGCAGGCGGTGCGGGATCAGGTCCTTTTGCGCAGCTGCAAGGGGGGAAGCGGACTCTTCTTTTACAGTCAGCGGGAGGCAGAGGAGTTGCCTCTTGGACTGTCCGTTTCCGAATTGTTGAGGATCTATGAGCTGATCACCTCCGTGAAGCGGCAGGTGGCGCTGAACGTAAACGTACAAAACGCCCGATTGGCATTGGCCTCGGGCATCATCAAAACGGTCGGATAAGCGGCCGAGGGTCCCTTTGGGGAGAGAAAACATGGCAAAAAGGAGGGAAGGATCCCATGAACGAGAATAAACAACTGCCGATAAACGACGCTTTGACAGAGGAAGCGGAGGGTTCGGCTTTGAAGGATGAGGCTGTGGCAAAGGAGTCGGCAGATGCCGACGTGAAGGCTCTTGAAGAGGAAGTCCTTGAAGAGGAGGACTTTGAAGAGGGCGAGGATGCGCAAAAGCAAAAGGAACCGGTCTATTTCGGAGATCTGCCGGAGGATACCGAGGTCATCGGGGTGAAGTTCCGCTCCTCGGGGAAGATCTACTATTTTGATCCCAAGGGAGTAAGCTATCCCGAGGGCTGTCATGCCGTGGTGGAAACGGCAAGAGGGCTTGAATACGGCACCGTTGCCCAGTCAAACAAGGTGGTTTCGGGTAGAGAGATCGTTTTGCCCCTGCGGTGCGCTCTGCGTGTGACCACACCCGAGGACGATGCCCACAACAAGGAGAATTTAGAAAAGGCCGAGGAGGCGTTCCTTGTCGGCAACAAGAAGATCGCAGAGCATGAGTTGGATATGAAGCTCATCGACACCGAATATACCTTTGACAACAGCAAGCTGCTCTTCTATTTCACCTCCGACGGCAGAGTGGACTTCAGAGACTTGGTCAAGGATCTGGCATCGGTCTTCCGTTGCCGCATTGAGCTAAGACAGATGGGCATTCGTGACGAGGCGAAGGTGCTGGGGGGTCTGGGTACCTGCGGCAGACCCTTCTGCTGTCACGCCTTCCTGCCCGATTTCGTGCAGGTATCCATCAAGATGGCAAAGGAGCAGAATCT
>JAGBIB010000123.1 GCA_017935195.1 Clostridia bacterium | reverse complement strand
TCGTTTAATTCGGAGAAGGCGTTGCCAAACTCGGTGGCGTTGATGAAGTACTCAAAGCGCTCGGTGAATGCAGGCTCGGAGGGCTTCTTCTTTGCCAGCGGGCTGTTTTCCACGGGATAATCGTAGATGATGGTGGGCTGGATCAGGTTTTCTTCAACGTAAGCGTCGAAGAATTCCACCAGAACCGTACCCTTGGTGGCGTCTGCGGGTACCTCCACGTGCTTTTCCTTTGCCGCGGCTCTTGCCTGCTCGTCGCTTTCCCACTCATAGTAGTCCACGCCTGCATACTTCTTCACTGCCTCTGCCATGGTCAGCTTGGTCCAGTTGCCCATGTCGATCTCCTTACCCTGATAGCTGATCTTGGTGGAGCCGCAGATCTTTTCTGCCAGCATGGTGTTCATCTCGATGACTAAATCCATCATACCCTTATAGTCGGTATACGCCTGGTACAGCTCAATGGTGGTAAATTCGGGGTTATGCTTGGTGTCCATACCTTCGTTACGGAAGATTCTGCCCACCTCGTAGACCTTGTCAAAGCCGCCCACGATCAAGCGCTTGAGATAAAGCTCGGTCTCGATGCGCAGATACATATCCATATCCAGGGTGTTGTGGTGGGTCTTGAAGGGTCTTGCCGACGCACCGATCTCAAAGGGAGTAAGGATAGGGGTATCCACCTCCAAAAAGCCCTTGGAATCCAGATAGCTTCTGATCTCACGAAGGATCAGAGAGCGCTTGACGAAGGTGTCCTTCACCTCGGGATTGACGATCAGATCCACGTATCTCTGTCTGTATCTGAGGTCCTGGTTGGTCAGACCGTGGAACTTTTCGGGCAGGGGCAAAAGGGACTTTGCCAGCAGGGTGATGCTCTTTGCGTGCACCGAAACCTCACCGGTCTTGGTGCGGAAAACGAAGCCCTCGATGCCGATGATGTCACCGATATCCCACTTCTTGAAGCCCTGATTGTAATTTTCCTCGCCCACGTCGTCTCTCTTTACGTAGACCTGAATTTCACCCGATGCGTCCATCAGGTGTGCAAAGGATGCCTTACCCATGATTCTGCGGCTCATCATTCTGCCCGCAATGCGTACCGTCTTGCCTTCCTCACCCTCGGCGGGATCCACGAAGTTTTCAATAATATCCTTTGCATAGTCGCTCACGGGATAGGAGGTGATCTCAAAGGGGTCCTTCCCTGCCTCCACCAGCGCCGTCAGCTTGTCTCTTCTGATCTGCAGCAGCTCGGACAGTTCCTTTTCTGTCTGCTGCTCCTTTACCATTTCCTGTTCTGCCATTTTATATTCCTCGGCTTTTCTTAAAGAAAAGCCTTCCTTTCTTTCGTCTATTACTTGGAGATCTCCAGAATCTCCAGCTCCATAATGCCTCTCAGCGTTTCCACCTTCACGGTCTGACCCACCTTTGCGCCGATGATGGCGTTGCCGATGGGAGAGTGGTCGGAGATCTTGTTCTCCATTGCGTTTGCCTCGGTGGAGCCCACCAGATGGTAGGTCTTTTCAATATTCATGGTGCGGTTGAGAACACGCACGGTGGTGCCCACGTTTACCGCATCGGTGTGTACGCCGCTCTCGTCGATGAGGACCACGCTTTTCAGCATTTCCTCCAGCTCAACGATCCGTCCCTCTACCTTTGCCTGCTCGGTCTTTGCCTCGTCATATTCGCTGTTCTCCGAAAGGTCACCAAAGGAACGAGCCACACGGATGGCCTCGGTCACTTCCTTTCTTTTGACCGTTTTTAAGAACTCCAGCTCCTCCTGCAGTTTCAACAGACCTTCTTTGGTTACGGTAATGTTTGCCATGATCTTATTCTCCTTCAAAGTTCATTCTTTTTACTTTTTGTTTTTTATTTTATTGTTTTTTCAGCCCTTCAAGAGCCGCTATATAAACCGGATCCTCACTGTGGGGGGTCAGATAAATATTCAGTCCTTCGCTTGATGCCTCGATGTGAGGCTTAACGCCCACACCGTCGTAGTTTTGCCCACAGGGTGGGAAATACTGTGCGGTGGTCAGGCGTACGGCAGATCCGTCGCCCACCTCATAGGTGGATTGGGCAACACCCTTTCCGTAGGTGGTCTGTCCCACCAGCACCGCCAGCTCATAATCCCGCAAAGCCGCCGCAAACAGCTCCGCCGCACTGGCCGTGTGTCCGTCGGTCAGCACCGCCATGGGAAGAGTCACGCTGTGTCCGTCATCGCAAATATATCTCTGCTCGTTTTGGTTTTTGTCCTTGGTGGTCACCACCACCTTGGGCTCCTCCTTGGTGCCGTCGGCAATCAGGTAGTCAAGCACGTCGTGGACCGATGACAGCAGTCCGCCGCCGTTTTGCCGCAGATCAAAGACCAGTGCCGTCGCTCCCTGCTTTTCAAGATCATCCACCGCCTTTTTGAATTCCTTGAAGGTGGTGTTCGAGAAGGATAAAATGCGCAAATACCCCACATTGTTTTCCTCAAGGCTATAGAGGACGGTGGAATAGTTTACCTCTTCTCTGGTAACGCTGATCTCCCGCTCACCCTGCGCATTTTTCACGGTAAAGACCGCTTCGCTGCCCTTCTTTCCCACAAGCATTTTGCTTGCGGTATCGGCTCCCAGCTCCGAAACGCTCTTGCCCTCAACGGCAACGATCTCATCGCCCGCACGCACGCCTGCCTTGTAAGCGGGACCGCTTTCCTCGGCATAGACCACGATCAGCCTGCCCTCTCCGTTTTCCGAGATGCGCACGCCGATGCCCTCGCCCTGCCCTTCATAGCTTTGCAGGAGGGCGGTATAGTCCTCGGATGTATAGTAAACGGCGTATTTGTCGCCCGTGTTTTCCACATAGGCCTTCATCACCGCCTCAATCAGCACCTTTTCGTCGAGCGCACCCACGTATTTGCCGTCAAACAGTCCCTTGATCTTTTTCAATTCCAGAATCAGGCTGTCCCTTTCGGTCATTTGATCGGTGATCTCTGCCGCCATTTGCTGATATTTGCTTCTGACGGGGATGTACATGAAGCGGTAACAGAGCTGACTCGTCAAAAAGCAGGCGACAAGCAGGATCGGGGTGAAGATCAACAGTGCCCTTCTTACAGTCAACGTTCTTTTCATGGATTCAGGATCTCATTTCTCATTCTTACCCACCGGATCAATAGTTTCCGGTGACAAAGCTTTTGGGATTGACGGGTGTGCCGTCGATCTCTGTGATGTATTCGTAGGATAACGGATCGGTGGTCAGACCGTTCATGCGCACTTCATAATGCAAATGGTATCCGGTGGACGAGCCGGTGGTGCCCACCTTGGCAATCAGCTGCCCCTGCTTGACCTCCTGCCCTTTGACCACATTTAACGAATCGCAATGGGCATAAAGCGTGCTGATGTTGCCGCCGTAGCGCTCGCTGTAGCCATGGCTGATGATCACGTAGGAGCCATAGCCCGTCTTGCTGTTGGGCGCATCCACACAGGTGATGACCACACCGTCCATGGAGGCATAAATGTTGTTTTGCTTGATCACACCCGAGGTATAGCCCGCAAGGTCCAGACCGGTGTGGAATTTATATTTGCCCGAAATGGGATGGTAGCGGTAGCCGTAGGGGCTGGTCACCCTCTTGTTTTTCAGATCAAGAGGCCAAAGAAGGGTCTGACGGGCCTTTCTTTCCTTTTCCAGCTGCTCCTCATAACGGCGGATCAAGTCGGTCAACTCCTTCTCATACTCCTCCGATGTCTCGGTCAGCTGAGAAAGCTCATTTTCCGCCTCTAAGATCTTCTGTGCCGTCTTTGTCAGATAGTCCTCGGTGGAGGCAATCTGCTCTTCCACCTCGTTTTTCATGGATTCCAGCTTCAGGGAAAGGGCCTGCTCGTCGGCAAGCTCCTTTTCCATCTCGCTCTTTTTTTCGTTGATCTGAGAAAAACGCTTCTCCATCTTGCTCAAAAGCGTTTTCTTATATGCAGACAGATCCTTTGCCCGCTCCACGGCAGACAGTAGCTCGGTCAGCGAGGAAGCGTTGAAGATCATTTCAAGAACGGTCACGTCCTTGCTTTCCCGCAGCGCCCGCAGAGTCAGCTTGAAATCGTCGTAAAGCTCTGCCCGCTCCTCTTCCAATCCCGCGATCTCCTCGGTGTAGGCTTCAAGAGCGGCTTTGCACTCCTCAATATGCTTTTCCACCGATTCGATCTGCTCATAATATAAAGCGGCAAGGCTTCCGTAGGAGGCAAGAGCCGCCTGCAAGCGGATCTCGTCCTGCTCCATCTGCTCTAAAAGCTCCTTTTGCTCTTCCTTTTGCTTTTCAAGAGCATCCACCATCTGCTGCAGATCGTCAATCTCGCCCTCGGTGATCTTTTCGGCATGGCTGTTCATTCTCAAAGGGAAGGACTGCATGAACAGCAATCCCAGCATGGAAAGCACCATCAGAAGACCGATGAGCCGACGGCCATTCTCTCTTATACTATACAGCCCGATCTGTTCTTTATTCATCTCTTTCATTGAAAATCCTCTTTTTTTGCTTAGCGATATGCCTGACGCAGGTCAATCGGTGATGCGCTTGATCACCGCAAAGATACTTCCCACAAGGCCGGTAGCCAAACCGATGACCAAAAAGCCGATCAGCAAGGCGTTTGACAGCTCGTCCGCCGGAAGAATCGAAATGATCCCGAAGAATTCCTTGCCCACCTGCGCCGCAACGGCACCGTAGATCCAGTGCTGTACCGCAAAGGCGATCACCGCCGCAAGGCCACCGATCAACAGTCCCTCCAAAAGGAAAGGAATGGAAATAAACAGTGCCGACGCACCCACATAGCGCATCACAGAGATCTCTTTGCTTCTTTGATGCAGTGCCAGCTTCACCGTGGTAACGATGATGAACAGCGACACCAAGAAGAGCAAGGCCATCATGGCCAAAAAGACCTTCGACACCGCCTTTTTCAGCTCGGACACCTTTTGTGCGGTGTTGGCTCTGCTTTGCACGCTCTCCACACCGTCGATCTCTCCCAAGGCTTTTTCTAATTCCTCCACGCCGTCGGTGGAAAGGTACTCCACCTCCAGCGAGGCTCTGTAGGGATTCTCTCCCTCCTCTAACCAATCAAAAATATCGGCATATTCCTCGCCCAAGCGGTTTTTTTCGTCCTCTAAGGCCTGCTCCTTGGAGATGAGATCCACGCTCTTCACGTTTTCAAGCCCCTCAACCTCCTCCTTGATCTGTCTGATCTGCTCGTCGGTCATTTCCTCATCGATGTAGGCAAGGATCTTATTCAGTGCCCCCAACGACTCCAAATTGTAGTTGATATTCTCATTTACCGCATAAAAGCTGCCGCTGACCAGCAGACAGGACATCAGTACCAGCACCGAAACGAGGTCCATGCCCTTGCCTCTCACGATGTTTTTAAAGGTCTGTTCCAAAAAATAAAGCGGACTGTATCCCATAGTATTTCCTATTCTCCGTTATTCCTTTTCTTGGGAAATATGCCGATCGGCCACCAGATGTCCTCTTGAAATGGTGATCACTCTCTTACCGAAATCCTCCACCAGTGCCTTCTCGTGGGTGACCACGATCACCGTCTTGCCCATTTCGCTGATCTTTGAAAGCAGGGCAATCAGCTCTCTTGCGTGCTTTTCGTCAATATTGCCCGTAGGCTCGTCGGCAATGATATATTTGGGATTGTTTGCAAGGGCGCGCGCCAAAGCCACTCTTTGCTGCTCCCCCCCCGAAAGCTCGGAAGGAAAGCGCTCTGCCTTGGTCTCCAGATCCACGATCTTCAAAAGCAGGGGAATGCTTCGCCGGATCCTTTTGCGACCAGCACCCACCGCTCTCATGGCAAAGGCGATGTTTTCATAGACCGTCATCTGGTCAAAAAGGCGGAAATCCTGAAAAACGAAGCCGATCTTTCGTCTGTAGCGAGGCAGGGTGAACAGACCAAGCCTTTTTAAGCGCTTGCCGTCCACGACGATATCTCCCTTGCTGGCTCTGGTCTGTCTTAAAAGGAGCTTGGTCAGGGTGGTCTTACCCGCACCCGATTCACCCACGATGAAAACAAACTCCCCGTCCTCGATCTTCAAGCTCACATTCTCCAAAGCAGGGGTATGACGGTCGTACATCTTCGTCACGTTCTTAAATTCGATCATTGCTCTCTCCTTGCCCAAGGCTTGCGGATTATGTCCGTTTTATTGGACATTTTGCGTTATAACGCACAGACTGCCGCTGCCGCAAAGCAACTTTGCGGTACCGGCAGTCAGATCTGATATAGAAGTGCATTTTCTTTACAAAGAGGTGATCCTTGACACCGAGATCATACCTCGATATTTTTGGAGGCAAGATACTTTCTGACCATCATGGCCACCTTGAAGGTGATGGCGTGCTCAAACTCTCTCAGATCAAGACCGGTGAGCTTGCGGATCTTTTCAAGACGGTAAACCAGCGTATTTCTGTGCACGAACAGCTTTCTGGAGGTCTCGGAGACGTTCAGATTGTTGTCAAAGAAGCACTGGATGGTGGAAAGCGTCTCTCTGTCAAGGCCCTCGATGGAGCCTCTCTTAAAGACCTCCGAAAGGAACATTTCGCAAAGGGTGGTGGGCAACTGATAGATCAAGCGACCAATACCCAGATTCTCATAGCTGTTCACGTTCTTTTCGTTGTCGAAGATCTTCCCCACCTCCAAGGCAACCTGCGCCTCCTTGTAGGACTTGGCAAGATCCTTGATGGTGTCCACCGCCGTGCCGATACCCACCGATACCTGGGTATAAAACTCTGCCTCCAGCGTGTCGGCCATCGACTGAGCAAGCTGCTCCAGCTCCTTGACCTCGGTCACCGAGCTGACCTCCTTGACCATCACCACATCGTGCTCTCCCACGCTGATCAGATTGTCTCTGGTCTTATCGGGGAAGAGGGCCATGACCATATCAAAGGGGATGGCCTCGCCCTTGCTGTGGAATTTGAAAAGGAAGACCGCCCGCTCCACGTCGGGAGAGAAGCGCAGCTCCTTGCTCTTGATATAAATGTCGCTGGGCAAAATGTTGTCGAGAATGATATTCTTGATCAGCGAATTACGGTCGTACTTTTCATCGTACATTCCCTTCATGTTGTTCAAGGACACCGCAAGGACTGCGGTCAGCTTTTGTGCCACCTCGTCCTCTCCCTCAACGAAGACCACGTATTCCGCTCTTGTTCCGCCAAGGGTCCTATAGGTGAAGCCTTCCACCGTCACCGTGTCGGAGGTGTACGCCACCTGCTCTCTGATCCCGCGGCGCACTTCACCGATGCGGATCAGCTCACTGCAGGAGATCACCACGCCGTTTTCATCGATCACACCGATCATGCGGTCCACGGTATCCTTCATCTGATATATGAATCCTTGAAATAGTCTGTTGGACATGACCGTTCCATCCTTCCATCTTTGTGCCGTCGGGCGAAAACCCAATGCGTCTTCTCACCGTTTTGCCATCAAACAACAACGGCAGATAAGGGCCCCGAGCATTCTTTTTTTCACAGGCTTGTAACATAAGCCGTGCTATAAAGAAGATTCTCGGACTTTCTCAACAAATTCCTTTATATTCTACAATGTTTTTTGTGATTTTTCAATAGTATTTCGATCTTTTTTTCCAAAAAAACAGGGTTTTTTTATAATGTTTTCAGAATAATTACCTTATACTGGAAGATTATCCTCGTTTTGTTCCGTCAATATACACAAAAACGGATCGCATTTTTTGTATATCCCTCACAAAAAAAGCCACGCTTATTGCCCGTTTCCCTCCAGCTCATAGCGGTAGCACACTGCCGACAAGACGAAAAGCGGTGCTGTTTCACAGCGCAAGATCCTCTTACCCAATCCCACGGGCAAAATCCCCGAGGAAAGAGCGAGCTCCGCCTCTTTTTCGGAAAAGCCGCCCTCTGCACCCACAAAAAAGGAAATGCCGCAGGGGTCGGGATGTGCCGACAGCAGGGCGGGAAGCGGTCTTGTCTCCTCCTTTTCATAGCACATAAAGGACAGTGCTCCGCCCTTTTTCTCGCACTCCTCCAAAGCCGCAGAGCGGTCAAGGCAGTCCTTCACCGCCTGTCCGAAGGTGCGCACCTGCGAGATCTCCGGCACGCGCCCCCTTCCGCACTGCTCGGCTGCACTCTTGGCGATCTTCTGCCAGCGCTCCCTCTTCTTTTCAGCCGACTTCTCGTCAAGCTTCACCACGGTAAAGGCAGAAGAAAAGGGGACGATCTCGGTCACGCCCAGCTCCACCGCCTTTTGGATGATCCACTCCATCTTGTCACCCTTGGGCAAAGCCATGTACAGCACGATGGGAAAGGACGGCTCACTTGCCCCCGCCCTTCGCTCAACGATCTCCGCCTCCACAAGATCCCCCGAAAGGGCGCAGATAACGGTGCGGTATTCGGTGTTGAAAAAGTCGCAAAGGAGCAGCTTGTCGCCCTCCTTCATCCGTAAAACTCTGGCGATATGGTGGGCATCCGCCCCTTCAATGCGTATCAGATCTCCGCAGATCTGCTCTTCCTTGATGAAAAAACGGGACACCTTCTGCCCTCCTTTTTTGATTTTTTGCTAAGGGGGCATTCGTCGGGGCTCTGCCCCGACACCCCGCTTAAAACCTTTTTAAAAAAAGGTTTTAAGAATTCCAAAAACTTTGGAAGAATTGGTTTTTATTGCAGCCGCTTTGCCTTATTTGACAGGCTTTGCTTACGGGACTCGGCCCCGTCTCCCCGCAAATTCCCCACAAAAACTGAATAGAACCTTGAACGAAAAACACCGCAAAAAAGCCAAACCGTTCAAAGCTTTTGAAGCTTCAAGAAGCTTTTGGGGGAACGTTTCTTGACGGATCCCTAAGGCAAAGCCTTAGGGATCAAACCCATTGCTCTCAGCCTCTCTTCTCAAAGACCAGCGCACACCAGTCCTTTTCCTCGTCGGAATCAATGGGGGTAAGACCGCCCTTGATCATGGCCGCCTGCACGTCCTCACGTCTTCCTTCAATGATGCCCGAGGCGATCAGTCTGCCGCCCGGCGCCATAAAGGAGGCGATGTCGGGGGCCATTCTGATGAGGATGTCCGCCACGATATTGGCACAGACCAGTGAAAAGGGCGCTTCCCCTCTGTCCACCCCTGCAAGCAGGTCGGAAACACCGCAGACCACTCTGTCCGCCACGCCGTTTACTTCAAAATTCTCGTTTGCCACCCGCACTGCCACCGGGTCGATGTCATAGGCACACACTCTGCCAGCCCCCATCTTGGCACCTGCCACCGCAAGGATGCCCGAGCCGGTGCCCACATCCAACATCTTGCATCCGGGCTTGAGGTACTTTTCAAGCATACTCATGCAAAGACGTGTGGTCTCGTGGGTACCCGTGCCAAACGCCATACCGGGATCCATGATCACCACCACGTCTCCCTCCTTCAGCTCGGTCTCCTCCCAAGGAGGAAGCACCACCAGATGCTCGCCGATGCGTAAAGGCTTATAAAACTGCTTCCACTGGTTTGCCCAGTCCTCCTCGTCAATGCCCACCTTTTCAACAAGGCAGGACAGTCCGCAGGCAAACAGCCGCTGATCGATGAAGGACAGCACCTCTTGAAGATCCCGCTCCTCGGGCACGTAGATGCTCACCGCCGCCTTTTCCCTGTCGCTTTTCAAGATCTTTTCGTCGATGAGCTCACCGTAGACGGTCATCAGATTTTCTTCAATATCGCTATAGTCCTCGATCATCAGACCGGGATCGATCATGCTCATCACCGCAGATACGGTGTCCAGCTCGCTGACCTTGCAGTGTACTCTTACCTGTGTCCAATTCATTTTATTTTCTCCTTATTTATGGAAACTACCGAAACTCCGCATTCCGCATTCCACACTTAAAATACCGCACTGCGCAAGTTTCGCCAAGCGAAACTTGCAGAGTTCAAAATCCCCCGATTTTGAACTCAAAGTTATTTAAAGAACCGCTTGACAAAGGACTGCTTCTTCTGATAATTCTTGTTGCCCGTAGCATCTCCGAAGGCACGCAGGATATCCTTTTGCTTGCTTGTCAGATTCTTGGGAGTCTCCACCACACAGTGTAAATAGAGATTTCCTCTGGTCTTGCTGTTGCTGATGTTGGGAATACCCTTGCCCCGCAAGGTCAGCACCGTTCCGGTCTGGGTCTCCTCGGGAATGGTCATCTTCTCGCTTCCCTCAAGAGTGGGCACCTCCACCTCCGCACCCAGCGCCGCCTCCACGAAGGTGATGGGCAATTCACAGCGAATGTCGAAGCCCTTTCTCACGAAAACAGGATGGGTCTTGACCGCAACGGTGATGATCAGATCTCCCGCACCGCCGCCGTTGATGCCCTCGTCTCCTCTGCCTCGGATGATGATGTTCTGTCCGTTATCGATGCCTGCGGGGATGGTCACTTCCATCTTCTTGCGCACTTCCTTGAAGCCGCTTCCTCTACAGGAGGAGCAGGGATTCTTGATGATCTTACCCGTGCCTCTGCACTCGGAGCAGGCACCCGTGGTCTGAAACATTCCAAGGGGGGTCTTCTGGGTCTTTCTCACCTGACCCGTGCCTCGGCAGACCGAGCAGGTCTCCGCCTTGGTTCCCTTTGCCGCACCGCTTCCTCCGCAGTCTGCGCACCGCTCGGTGCGACTGTAGGAGATCTCCTTCTTGGTACCGAAGACCGCCTCCATGAACTCCACCGTCACATGGACGTTCAGATCCTCACCTCTGATGGGTCTGTTTCTCTGTGCGCCCGCAGAGCCGCCGAAGCCCCCACCGAAGAAGCTGCTGAAGATGTCACCGAAGTCAAAGCCCGCACCGCTGAAGTCGTAGCCGCCGCCTCCCGCCGCAGGATCGAAGGCGGCGTGACCCATCTGGTCATATTTCGCCCTCTTGTCGGGGTCGGAAAGCACTGCATACGCCTCGTTGACCTCCTTAAATTTGGCCTCTGCCTCCTTATCGTCGGGGTTCATATCGGGGTGATACTTTTTTGCCAGCTTTCTGTAAGCACTCTTTAAGGCAGCGTCGTCTGCGCTCTTGTCTACCCCAAGCACCTCATAATAATCTCTCTTCTCTGCCATGATAACCTCCAATGGAGGAAAGTCCTTCTGCTTTCCTCTCTGCTTCGTTTAATTTACAAACACGATCGGTTTATTTTCCTTCAAATCCTTTGGATGCCGAACCGCAATTGCGCATCCTCGCTCTCATACAAGATATCCTCCAAAGGCCAGCCGTTCTCCGTCGTAAAAGACGGCACTCTGCCCCGGGGTCACCGCACGGACGGGCTCTTCAAAATGCAGGGTGGCTTCGCCCTCCGCAAGCTCAACCCGCACCGCCATGGGCTTTTGCCCATATCGCAGCTTCACCGTCAATCCCTCCACCGTTCCCTCGCTTACAGGGGCAAGACTTTGGAACTGCAGGTCCTTGATCCTTGCCGTATGGCCGTATTCTCCCCCCGAGGGCACCAGCGTGACGGTGTTTTTCTCGGGGTCGATTGCCGAAACGAACATGGGCTGACCCAGCGCAATGCCCAAATGCTTGCGCTGACCCACGGTATAGTGTAAGATGCCCTTGTGTTTGCCAAGGACTCTGCCCTCGGAATCGATGAACGCACCGGGTGGGCAAGCCCCTCCTCGCTCCTCCACAAAGGCGGCATAGTTGCCCTCGGGCAAAAAGCAGATGTCCATACTGTCCTTTGCCGACGAGGCCGAAACGCCCTCTCTTTCAAGAGCCTGCCGAAGCTCCTCCTTTTCTTCTGCCGAAAGGGGGAGATAGAGCATGGAAAGCTGCTCTTGGGTCAGTCCCCAAAGCACATAGCTCTGGTCCTTTTTCTCATTTTCGGCACGGCAGATGCAGTATCTGCCATCCTCGGTCTTCGCCACCGAGGCATAATGCCCCGTGACCACACGGGAAAAGCCCTTCTCCCTTGCAATATCGCAAAGGATCTTTATTTTCACATAGCGATTACATTCCACGCAGGGATTGGGCGTGCGCCCCATTTTGTAGCAGTCCACAAAGTGACAAAGCACTCTTTTTTCAAATTCTTCTTCGCAATCCACCACATGAAGGGGAATGCCTAGCTCTTCTGCCGCCTTTAAGGCAGGGGTGGGATCCGCCTCCTTATACATCTTCAGATAAACGCCCTCAACGGCGTGACCTCTCTTCTTCAAAAGCGACGCCGCATAGGCACTGTCGGCTCCGCCGCTGAGTCCGATCAGATAGCTTTCCACAAAACTCAATCCTTCTTTCAAAAACGTGACCATTCAGTCGCTTGTCCCATTTTTTTCGGCCTCTGCCACCGCAAGACGGTCACACCGCTCATTGTAGGGATGGCCCGCATGGCCCTTGATCCACCGAAATTGAACCTGATGCACGGCACAAAGAGCCAGCAGCTCCTCCCACAGATCGGGATTTAAGGCAGGCTTGCCGTCACTCTTTTTCCAGCCCCTTGCCCTCCAGCTTTTTGCCCAGTTCTTGGTCATGCCATCCACCAAATATTTGGAATCGGAAACCAGCTCCACCTTGCAGGGATAGCGCAGGGCCTTCAGACCCGCAATGGCACCGCAAAGCTCCATGCGGTTATTGGTGGTCATTTTTTCGCCGCCCGACAACTCCCGTTCCCTGCCTTTATACACCAGAATGGTGCCGTATCCACCGGGGCCGGGGTTGCCCTTACAGGCACCGTCGGAATAGATCATCACCGGCTCCTCGCTCATAACCTTCTTCCTCCCCTTCCAAATGTGCTTCTGTTCCTTTGCGGCAACACACCGCTCATGATATCACCCTTCATTATAACAAATAATTTTTTATTATGCAAGGGAAAAATGCAAAAAAAGCGGGTGCTTTTCAAAAAGAGCACCCGCTGATATTCAACTGTATATGCAACGCCCCTTCAAAAAACTTTAAGAAAGGGTGCGCTCGGTCACCATCAGCGTCCGTGCCTCGGAGCTGTAATAAAGCTGTATCTCCACGTTGTCCCGATGGTTCAGATAAGAGGCACGGTCATGAGTCTCTATGCTCACAACACACGGGCCAAAGGAATCCTCCACAATCAACGCCTTCCATGCACGCAGATCATTGAAGGATACGTTCTCATAATACCATCCCATGCTGTCGTTGGAAATGCTCTCACTGCCAAGGTAGGTGGCGCCGATCACCCGAGGGCATCCTGCCTGCCAGCTTTCCTTGCGTATGCTTGACTTTTCATAAAAGAACACCGTCTGTCCGTCCAGCGTCCGATCCATCCTCGCCTCTAAGATCTCATAAAGACCTGCAAAGCCTGCGGAAAGCTGCAAAGGCCCCTTGCCCTGAAGGGTGACCTGATCGCCCTCCTTGCTCAGCGTCCACATGGTGTTTCCCTCAGCCTCGGGCTTGCCCGAGGGATCCTTTTCCTCGGCCACGAAAAGAGGATCCTTAAAGGTGAAGGCTACCTTGTCGGCAGACAGATCACCGCTGAATTCGATCAGGGGGAACTGACCCGAAAGCTCCTCGATGCGGGTGGCAAAATCCGAAGCCATCTTTCTTGTCGTCTGCTCTGCTCTGTCAGACAGCACGATCTTCATGCAGGTGGGATCGCTCATCACGCAAAGGGGCAGCTCTGCCGTATAGCGGATGTCGATATTGTCGGGCACATTGCCCTCCTCGGAGTCGTTGATATATTCTTTGGCAAAGCGGTCCACCGCCTGCGCAAGCAGTCCGGTGGTGCTGGCGGTGATAACGATCTTCTCGTTCACCGTGCGGATCACATAGCCGTTGACACCCTTCAGCTCTTCGTTTACCGAAATGCTCTCTTCTCTGTTGGTTTCGCCCACCAGGATCTCCTTCAAGGGCACCTTTGCGTCCTCCGCATCCACTGCCCAGTCGGTGGAGGAGCGCACGTTGGAGCCAAAGCGGTCATCGATCGCATCCTTGAGCGCCAAAACCTGTCTGAGCACCTCGTTGCCCGAGCTGTCTCCTCTGACAAGGATATACTCACTGATCTTTCCTTCCGATTGCGCCTGTCCGGGAACATCGTCCTCGGTAACCTCGCCCGGAAGACTGTCACAGCAGACCATCAACAGGACTACCCCCAAAAGCAACCCCGAAAGGACAAGAGCCTTTCTTTTGTTTTTGTTAAACGCACCGTTCAATATACTGTTAGCCAAATCGTTTTTCATAACACACCAAAATCAAACCGAAATTCCTCTTTTTGAGGAACGAGGGCTCCGCCCTCGATTTGCCGCACCTTGCGGCCAAACAGACAAGCTGATACTGTCTTATCCCTCTTTCATGTCGATCCTGCCGCTGAGAGCCGCACCGATGACCGTACCGAACTGGGAATACACGGGGATCACGAAATTCACACCGAACATTCTGTTGAGCCCCTCAAAAACCTCGCTCGCAGGATCGAGGGTGGACAGTCTGCCCGTCAAAACGATGTCCTTCACACCCTTGCTTCTTGCGGCGAAAACGGCAAGCATACCCACCGTTTCAAAAACCATGTTAAACAGACCCAGCGCCTTGTCCGCGCGGTCTGCAATATCGCTGACCTTGCCGAAATTTGCCGCAGTCATGTTCATGGGCAGACCGAACTGGTCCTTTTGCCCCGTCAGATCCGACACCCGCAGATCCACTCTCGAAAGATCGCCGTCCTTTGCCAGATCGGACAGATGCTCGGGGTTATCCATACCCAACAGCTCACGGGACAAGCCGATCAGCGTGCCGCCGCCCACGCCCGTGCCGCCCAGGTATTCGTTTCCGCCCTCTTTTTTGGCATAGACCAGCGCCGTACCCGTGCCCATGCTCACCACGATCGCCTCGTCAAGCTTGGAAAGATAGAGTCCGCCTCTGCCAAGGCTCTCGAATTCGCTCACGTGGCTGCAGGGTCTGCCGTAAAGCTCTTGCCCGATAAAGGCCGCACCGGCACCGGTGACCATGATCCGATCAATGTCAGACAGCGCCACACCGTTTTCAGCCGTGAATCTGCCCAGCGCTCCGTAGATGGAGGTGACCGGGTCGGTGGCCCTCACAAAAAGAGGAGCTCTCAGCCGTCCCTGCTCGTCAAACGCCACGATCTTGGTGGCGCTTCCGCCCACGTCAATACCGATTGTGATCATATCCCTTTGCCTTTCCCGATGTCCGCCTTCGTTTTTTCTTTTTGAAAAGGGCAACAAAATCGCCAATTGCCCACCGTTCCTTCATTATAGCACACTCTTTTCCCCAATTCAACCAACCTTTAAGTACGGTTGTTTTCCATTCCGTAACTTTTTCATAAACGAAAAATGAACTCGCCCCTTTTTCCCTTTTTTAAAAAATACTCCAAATCCAAAATTCCCCATTGACAAAAGCGCACAAAACGGGTACAATAGAGACAGAAAGCAACAGCACCAAGAAAGGAGCTTGATCATGGATAACGAACTGTTCATGGAAGGAATGATCTACACCTTAACCGACGAGGACGGCAAGGAAAGCGAATTCCAGCTCATCGGCAAGGCCGAGCTGGACGGTGAGACCTATGTGGCACTCTTCCCTCTGGAAGACAATGAGGACGGTGCCTACGTGATCCTGAAGATGGGAGAGGAAGAGGGCGAAAGCGTATTCAACTCCATCGAGGATGACGACGAATTTGAGAAGGTCGCCGCTTATTTCGACGAAAAGCTGATCCCCGAGATCGACTACGACGAAAGCGAAGAGGGCTGATCAAAAAGGGCAACACCCCCACCAAAAGAATGAATGTTTTGCTGCCTTGTTCGTGATATTCACGATTTATAGACCCACAAGAAATAAAAGGAGCCCGGGCTTCCCCTTCAGGGTTCGCAGACCTCCCGACCGGTCCTGCTTATGTCACGACCGCATCGGACGTTGGGAGCGCAAAAAAGGGGAGAGGGCACCACCCTTGCACATGCAGGGTTTCTCTTATCGGCTTACACGGCAAGGCGGTATAACATATCAAAATCAAAAAGCAAGGGACGCCCCCGAAAAAGGGAGGGCGTTTTTGGCATTTGAAAAAGCCGCGCACAAAGCGCAGGAAGCGGGAGAAAAATATGAAATGTCCCAATTGCGGCTCCTTGGACAGCAAGGTCATCGACAGCCGCCCCACAGACAAGAGCATCCGCCGCAGAAGAGAGTGCCTCTCCTGCAAAAAGCGGTTCACTACATACGAATTCATAGATGAGATCCAATTGATGGTCATCAAAAAGGACGGTAGCGAGCAGGTCTTCGATCGCAGCAAGATCCTTGCGGGCTTGGTGAAGTCCTGCTATAAAAGACCCGTCACGGCAGACCAGCTGGACGCCCTGATCACCGACGTGGAGACAGAGCTTGTCAACAGCCTGCGCTCCAGAGTCACCACCGAGGAGATCGGCGTGATGGTGATGGATCGCCTGCAGAAGCTTGACGAGGTGTCCTACGTGCGCTTTGCATCGGTGTACAGACAGTTCAAGGACGTGCGCACCTTTATGAAGGAGCTTCAGAAATTGGAGGAGCGCAGAGAGGAAAACTGACCCCCGGAAAAGAAGTCAAAACAGTCAAAAAGCAATATAGAAACCAAGGGAAGAGGAATTTACCGCCTCTTCCCTTTCTTTTTTGCCCGCATCGCACCGCTGCCGACCGCCCCAAAATAAAAAATCTCAAAATATTTCAACTATTTTTGATTTCCCGTTGATTTTCGACGAAAAAAACGTACTTATAGGGTGAAGACCAAAAGCGCACAGCGGTCTCAAAAGTGATTTGTACTAAGAATTTACAAACTATTCATTGACTTTTTGATTTCCGCGGTATATAATTAGGATAGAAATGGTAAACTTGGGGGTAGTGTACCCTCTTCGTCCTTCGCTTCATCGGGCTTTGCCCTTTGAATAGAAAAACAGACCGAAGGTTGACCCAAGGTCGGAAAGAGAGGAAATTTTATGGTTCTTATGAAAAGAAAAATCGTTACAAGGGTGGTCGCCGCGCTTCTCGTCTTCTCGGCGCTTTGCTCCCTTACGGGCTGCAGAGGGCTGATGTTTACAGTGGATGGGGGCGGGTTCGGTCCCTATATTCCGCAGGCAAAATATGAGGAGGGCAATTTTTCCTATCGGGAAGGTCCATACGCAATGGGAATTCGCTCCGACACAAATGAATTCAAAACAGATGAGGTCTATTTCGATCTGTACGTTGGTTTTTTTGACAAGGATGACGGTGCACAAATAGATCTCTTATATCCAAACACCGATCATCGGCGATTCGGATTGCTCTATCTATCGAGCGGATCTTGGTCCCCTATTAGCGTTGACGACAAATCCAAACAAAGCCTATACGATCTTGAAAACAAAACTGTCATAAAGGAATTCACACAAGAAGAAACGCTTACTTACGGCTATTCGGCAAAGCCGTTCATCGGCGTTGTTTACGACTACAAAGAAACAATTCACATTCCCGAAGAGTTTTTTGTAGAAAACTCAAAAAAACAAGAACTCTATATTCAACTCGCGGTGTTTTCAAGTACTGACGGCGAACAATGGTCAAGCAATGGAACAACTTATTCTTTCACGCTCTATTACACCTTTATTGACGAGGAAACTGTTCGTATAATATTTTCTTCAAACTTTTAGCGCAGAAAGGAAAAATTATGAAAAAACACGTAAACTTCGTTCCTCGGGCTTTGCCCTTTGAATAGAAAAACAGACCGAAGGTTGACCCAAGGCGGAAAGAGAGGAAATTTTATGGTTCTTATGAAAAGAAAAATCGTTACAAGGGTGGTCGCCGCGCTTCTCGTCTTCTCGGCGCTCTTCTCTCTTACGGGATGCTTTCAAAAATATGCGATCAAGGAGGGATTCGATTACGCTTTTACACCCGAACCCATCATGTTCGGCATCAAATCTTCAAACGATACTTTTGAGAAAGAAAGCGTTTCTTTTGACCTTTATTATGGGGTACATAATATTGGATATACCGAAAAGCACGGTACAGATCCCCGATCAACCTACATAAAGTCACCCCGTTCCGCAGAGCTTCTTTTTGCCTTGTATTTCGTCATCGAAGAATATGCGAATGACGTCTTAAACGATAACGAATTAGACGATTACAAAAACATCAAGCATCATCTTTTCATCAAGGAACTCTCTGAAGAAGAAGCTTTTTCGGAAGAATATGGATTCAAAATGAATTATTTCACCGGAATATCTTTCAACCACAGTGAATCCGTCACAATCCCCGAGGAGCTTTTTGAAAAGGACTCCGGAAGGATCGCTATAAAAATAATTGCCATGCATAAGCCCGAACAAGAAGACGGCAAATTCTACACGTCTTGCGCACGACACGTATCTATTTCCTACGAAACAACCGAAAACGGTCACATCAAGATCACCGGCGTTCAAGATTAATAAACGAAACTCAAGGAGAATGACATGAAACACAACCAAATAGCGTTTAAGATAATCGCTCTCATTTTCGCTTTCTCACACCTCTTGTCTCTTTCTTCCATAATGTCTTTTGCGGCATCGACACAGAAAAGCTCCCTGCCTTTAGATTCTTCTTCGGACACACCGTTTACCCAAACCGTTAATGTATCAAAAAAAGAATTGAAGTTGGAATTTGATTCCAATCGTCACGCTATATCTGAACCAATCAAAATCAATTTTGACAAAGCAGGAATAGCCAACTATCGTTTCATTACCAGCGGAGTGACTGTGACGGAGAGGAAATCTGATTCTATGGAGTTTGACCTCACCGCAATTGATGTTTTCGGAAGCGTGGATGTATATGCTGAGTACAACAACGGTACTACAACAAAGAGTTCCCTATACACCTATAAAAGCGGCAATATCGTTTACATAAGTGACATTTCAAAAGACCGAGCTTGGTACAACTGTATGGAAGATCAATACAACCAAGGAGTCATAACAAAAGAAGAATGGGACGAACTGTATTCTGATCTTTCTTACACCTTTATCAAGGAAACACCCACCGTTTCGGAAACACCCACACTCCTTTCCACCTCATCATCAACTACTTCTATAACCGGCACTTTGAGATGGGAACTCCAAGACGGAACATACTTGCCATTAAGGCAAACGAAGGTCGAATTAAGAGACGATGAAACAATAGGTTCCGTTTCCATTAGTTCTACATATACTGACAACAACGGAAACTTCAGCTTTACATTTGACGATCCAGACGAATGGTATAACCTAGAAAACAACGGTTTGGATGTATTCATTCGAGTGTATACCGAAGCTAAAACATTCGAAGTAAATCAAGATCTCGCTTTTACATACAATTATTTCGATACACCCCCAGAAAGCAACGTATCCTTTGGTTCATCTTCTGTTTTCAATTATGATATCCTTTATGACGAATCCAATAATGTAAACAAGGCCGTTTCTGTCCTTCAGGGTATGGTTGTAGGCGAACGATTTGCTACAAGTAAGGGAATGTCCACGAACAATTTTATTCATGTTGTATACCCTTCGGGTGTCGGCTTTGACAACGATTCTGCATTCTGTTGGGGAGATATTTTCAATAACTGTTTTTCAGTTATTGGGAAGGACAACTTTTATGATTTTGACACGCTCATTCATGAGTACGGTCACTTTGTAGAATGCTCAATGGGAAACTATGGAGCTTCTCTTTGGGAAATTATCATAAATGATCCTACGCACGCGTCTCACACCGATAATTTCGACCAAAAAAATGAAAAAGAATACGCAATGGAATTGACATGGTCAGAGGCATGGGCAACAGCTTTTTCACAGATTGCTCAAACAAAATACAAGGATGAATATGAGAACATTCCTGATTTTGCAAATATAACAGATGAGGAGAATTATGAGGAATATACTCATACAGAAAACAGTTGCGAGGCACAAGAAGATGCAGTAATTGCTTTTCTGTGGGATCTTTATGATGATGGAACCGAACTGCAAGAAGAGGAAGAGACTGAAGAAAACCAAGCGCCTACTACAAACACAGAAGCATTTGACAACATATCGCTCGGAGAAAGTCTTTGGTGGTCGTGTACCACACAAAGCGGAACATATACCCTGACAGACTTCATCAGCCTGATGGATCAACAGTTTCCGAATATGCGGAGCGATATTGGAGCTTTATTGGAATCACATCAAATCGCACCGGGGGATTTAAGAATCACAAATATGTCTGCCGTCACAAACGGCACCGCAAACCCAAGGCTTACTTGGACGGTAAACGGCAGCACGGAGCATCCAAACAACCGATTTGAAGTAATATTTTATGACAGCAATAACAATTATATATACTCTTCTCCGATGATCGAAAGCACACAGGAGTATAACACCACCTTCACCTATACCGTTCCCAGCGGAGTGTGGTACGAGGTCGTTAAGCGCTTTTATAGCGTAGCCCATATCAACATTGCTGTAAGAGGATATCAAACAGATAACCCTCTTAGCGGTCCTTATATGTCAAAATACGCCACCGCAATTGTCACCGATTTTAGTACGGTAAATATGCATTCCTCTGATCCCTATATCGAAAAAATCGTTTCCATTGCAAAAGGTTCATACTGCGATATGCCATTGTCTTTCAGCACAAGCGGCATTAAATTACTTCAAACATTCGGAACATTTGACACCAAAATGGAACTGTACTCTTCGACAGGCACGTTGCTCGCAAGCAACGATGACGGAGGATATGGAGCCAACGCCTTTATACGGTACGACTGTCAAGCAAATACCGAATATACGATTCGATTAAGATTTTATAGTTCCACTACAGCAGGAACGATCAAATTTGCCGTTACGCCTGCACCGTGGCTACTGCATTCGGGATCGACTGCGTTAGATACCTATGAAGATATCTATACCGTATCCAATCGTACAAGCTTTAATTTATCCACAACTGCTGCGCCCAACCGCACCAAGGTACTCACCTTCAAAGCCCCCTCAGATGGAAGCTATACATTTGAATTGCGCAGTGATTTTGACACCTACATTCACGTAATAGATCCACGATCCGGCGCGCCATTGGTTCGCGACGTTGACTACAACGATGATTGCTGCGAGGGAACCAATCAATTAGATGCCAAGCTTAGTGTGGAATTAGACCAAAATATTCCGTACCTTGTCATCTATTCTGCATTCAATCCCGGTTCGCTCACAGAATCCTTGCCAATGAATGTGATCATTACAAAAAATTGATCCACAAAAACATTCCTTCCCTACTTTCTCATGCCCCCCCCTTTGAACAGAAAAACAGCCCGAAGGTTGACCCAAGGTCGGAAAGAGAGGAAATCCTATGAAACACTTCAAGAAAATCAATCAACTGCTTCGCTCCTTGGCGATGCTTCTTTGCATCGTGCTGCTCTTGCCGCTCCTTCCTGTCTTGCCCGCCTCTGCCGAGGATCCTTCCTTAGCGGCGGAAGGTTCTGCGGAAGGTGAGGTCACGGTGGTTTGCGAGGACGAAAGCAAGCGCACCGCCTTTGAAAAGCACTATCTGCTCTCAGACGGCACTTATTACGCCGTCAGCTATGCAGAGGCAGTCCACGAACAGGACGAGCAGGGCAAGTGGGTGGATGCCGACTCCGCGCCCGTCTACGACGAGGACGAGGACGCCTACCTTGTGAAGGGCAAAGGATACCGCGCCTCCTTCGGGCTTTTAGAAAACAAGGCGGCGCTGATAAACAAAAAGGGTCAGGCGCTTTGCTGGCACTACGAGCTCATCGGCTATGAAGACGAAAAAGCCGTGATGAAGCTTGAAAAGAAGAACGCCAAGGCGCAGGGCGGCAAGAACGCTTCGCCCAAGGGCAAAAAGGTCGGCGACAAGGACGCCTTTGCTCTGCCCGAGGCGCAGGGCGAGCTGCTTTTTGAGGACGCGTTTTCCGCTCTTGGGGCAGAGGTACGCTACACCGTCAGCCCGCAGAAGATCAAGGAGGACGTGATCTTAAACGAGCGCGGGAAGGTTTACGCCCTTTCCATGGTGATCGAAAACTGTGACTACAAGGCGCGCCTTGTAGAGAACGCCGTGATCCTTGAGGATAGTAAAGGCAACGACTATTTCTATGTGGACGCCCCCCTGATGTACGACGCCGCAGGGGAAAGCAGCACCGACGTGAACGTGCTCCTAAAGCAGACGGGCAAGACGGTCACCGTCACCTACACCCCCGACAAGGAGTGGCTTGATGCGCCCGAGAGAGTCTACCCCGTCACCTTCGACCCCGCCGTGACCACCGAGGATTATGCGGCGAATATCGAAGATACTTTTGTGATAGGTGGCCGTTCTGCCGACTATTCCGCAGTTACTTCACTGCAAGTCGGACAACAAAACGGTTACGATTACACCGGTTACATTCGTATCAACAATCTTCCTGAAACAGGAACACTTCCCATTCTCAGCGCAAAACTGACTCTTCGAGCAAACAGCAGTGTCCCTTCACAGTTGGTTGGAAAAAACCTGCAGTTACAAGAAATTGAGTACATCGGCTCGTTTTCTGCGCTTCCCAACATTACGGAATTTGGAATATTCTACCCTGTAGACAAGCACGCAATAGAAAATACCTCGGATGCTACCTACAACCTAAATTTGCTTACATCTCGATTCATTTCCGCACTTTATAATGATACAAGCATTTGCTACCGCTTAAACTTTGCCGAAACGACTACAAAACGAATTAGCATCTATTCCTCCGAAGCAAGCTCTTATCAACCGGTGCTGACCGTTTGTTACGGGTATCAAATTCCTGAAGGAAACTTGACAACCAATACACTCAATGGCACCAATTCACTCTATCTGTGCGATACTTCCGCAATAGACAACGGCAAAAAAATGCTTAGCGCTTCGGGAAGTACTCTGTCAATGGTGAATTACACCACAACGAGCTTGAACACCGTATTTTTCTTAGAAGCCAATTCCACTAATACAGCCATTCATATTTTCGCATACTACCCCCAGCAAACCATTGGCGCAGCATCCGCTTCGGACGGCTCTGCCGTAACGCTTGGAGGAGCCGTCACCAATTGGATCCAAATAAGGCTCGCTTCAGGACAGTATTTGATTGTTTTGGAGGAGAACCCTATGCTGGCACTAACTCGCTCTTCTTCAGGATTAACGGTAACACAAATATCCTCAGATCTTTCAGCTACACAGGTATGGGATATTCTCTGCGCACAATCTTCCACAAGATTCGATATCGGAACGTTTCCAAATGGCATATACTACATAAACAGCGCATACACACACAAATTCCTCATTCATGACGATACTCTTTCCCTATCATCAGCAATAAAGAGTGAACTGGGTGACAAAATGGCGTGGAATGTGGCTCATGTGGGTAACAGTTATTACACCATTGAAAGTATGGAGAACCGCGGACTGTTTCTACATATGACAGAAGATGCTGTAACACTTGAACAGATCACTACGGAAAACGCACCCGATTCTGCCCTATTTTCGATTGAAGGAACAGCCAATGCCGTGCGAATCGTCGGAAAACAAAGTGGCAAATACCTGAGCGTTCTGAATACATCCGTACAACCATCAATCTCCACAGGAAACGAAAGTAAATGGCGCATTCGATTGTCGGAAAATTATACTGAACTTCCATCGTTTACTTTAAGTGCTACCTCCCTTTGGCTTGAACCGTATGAAAGCGAAGACGTAGCTATAGAACCCGATATCTCGTCAGCAGATTTTATAGACCCCTCAGATTTCAGATTCACTTCAAGCAACACCGGCGCTGCAACAATTTCATCATCAATCCCCTGCAGTATTACGGGCACCACGCAGGGAGGCATCTCCTATGTCACAGCAACACATATTCCCACAGGGAAAACCAAAACAGTCACAGTGAAGGTTGGTTTGCTCCCCGAAGGATCCTATTTTATCCGAAATAGAGAATCAGAGCTGTTTTTACGATACGGAATCAACGTTCAAGAAGATTACGTATCCATCGGTGAAATGAGCGGCGGAGGATATCCCGGAGACGGTTACACCGGGTACTATTACGAATGGCAGCTCACCCTTCTTGCAGACGGATACTACAAGATCTCCTGCAGAAAGCTTTCAAATGTGCTCGGTCTAAGGAACGGAGAAGAAACGCTCAGTGGCAATATTTACTGGCAGACCGATTCCGGTTCAACAGGGCAAAAATGGCGGCCATACGCACTGACCTCAGGAGGATACAAGATCATTTCAGCCACCACATACGGCACATCAAATGAGCTTGTAATTACCGAGAATAGCGCAGATTCTGCCGTACAAGGTGCTTATTCAAATAACAGCGACCGATCAGACGAATGGGACTTCGTGCAGATCACCACCGAATTGCCGATCGAGCTGGAGGCGCAGATAGATTCCAATACGTGTTGGGCTGCCGCCACGGTAATGTTTTCAAGCAAATATACACTTCCGTATAGAAATCAAGAACAATTGAGGAATACCATTCACGAAGACTTTTTAGAAGGAGGAAATCTTAACGAAATAAATATTGCACTGAGACAATGCTTGGGCTTAGGTGACAATTCTGAGGAAAATTTTGCATTGCAAGACCGAATATACTCGGAAGCGAATCTGCAAAGGATCTTAAACGGTAACCATCCTTTAATCGTGGGAGTTTTATGGTACGAACAAGGAGATGATGCAGATAACAAAGCAGACAGTGGTCACGCCATTGTCCTCTACGGCATTTGCAAAATTGAGAATGATACCTTCTATATGATCCGCGATCCGGGACCTGCGGATGTAGGAACGACCCGCATTGTTTCGTATGACGATCTGCGCTCAAACTACACCTACCACGAGGACAATCAATCGGCAAACAATACGGTAGTGCGCGGATATTGGACACACACCTTTGTGTATCTGTCAGAGCTGGAAGACGACTTTGGCGGTCCGTTAGATACACAGCCATGTACACACCCTTAAGAAAGGAGCTCTAACGATATGAAAAGAAAACTTCACGCTATCCTTTTGATGCTTCTCTGCCTGCTGTTCGTTTTGCTTCCTTGCAGCTCCTTGGCGCAGACGGAAAAAGATGAGGTTGCTCAAACTCTCGATGGGCTTCATATTGACCCTTCTGTGATCGAACTGATTCAACCTGAAGAAGGGGACTTAATTATTCGTACATTTAGGATGGGATATGGCAGAAAAGAGAACTATTACACCGATGTTAAAAACGGTCACGCCACTTACAAAACAAATGGTTTCTTTTTCGTTATTTCCCAAAATGACGGTCACGTAGAGCGATGGGGGAATTTTCTCATCAAACCGGGAAATCCGAGCAAAGGAACGGAATTCAAAAAAGATGATATCATCTATTCTTCTGTAGAGGAAAGTCCAATTGCATTCATTTGGGATTTCTTGCAAAATCCCCAGAATTATTTAACGAAAGATGTCCAAATTAAAGAACTCTATTTTTCGTTAGGTGAATATCCAAATTCTTTCACTGCCGGGACATACATCTATGCGGTAACCGATCAAGGTCACTTCGTGCTCTACAAAGAAATTGATGCCACCTCAGACGAACCCGTTTTTGTCTTTCCTCGGAAAGATTTCGATGAATTTGACCAATTTCATAGTAAAGAATGCGAAAGGGTTTCACAAAATTTTGGAGTAGACTTGAGTGCATTCACTTTCACCAGGCTTCTTGAGCGGAAGACCGATATCGATCTGACAAAATACCACGCGCCCTTCGATATTGACCGCTACAATCAGGAGCTTGCCTTCAAAAACACCGTCAAAATAGCCTTGCCCATCTTGGGTGCGGTGGCTGTCGGGGTGGTGATCGTCGTGCTCGTGGTGGTGATCGCCGTGTCTAAAAAAGACGGCACCGACGAGCCCTCCCAAGCCCCCGCCGAGTCCGCAGACCCCGACCAAGGCTGACTTGGCATCCTGAAAAGTTTTCCTTTTATTCCCCCTCCCGCATCTGCGGGAGGGGGAATAAAAGGAAAAAGCAACAGGCTTCCCTGCTAAAAACGAAAAAACAAGGCTCCGCTTTCTTAATGCGCAAAAACCTTACCCAAAAACAGGTTTTATAATACAGGTTTTATAATAAACGTTGGAGTGACCGACAGATAGCGCTAAAAAACAACACCCGAACGGTTTCGTTACCGTTCGGGTGTCCTTTTGGTGCCGATGTTTTTTGAATAGGGGATCTTACACCGTCAGCTCGTTGCCTTTTGCAAGGGCGCTTCCCTCAAGCAGGGGAGCGATCACCTCATTTACGAACTCCTCGGTCTGTGCGGGGGCAAGCCCCACGTAGTTTTCGCTCTTCAAAATGGGCTTCAATTCTTCCATCGTTACCCCAAAGGCGGGGTCGGCGCAGATGCGCTCCAGCAGGTCGTTGTCAAGACCCTCCTCCTTCACCCTCTTGCCTGCGGCAATGGAGTGAAGTCTGATCCTCTCGTGGAGATCCTGTCTGTCTCCGCCACGTCTTACGGCATCCATCAGGATGTTTTCGCTTGCCATAAAGGGCAGCTCTGCCATCACCCTTCTTTCCACGATCTTGGGGTAGACCACAAGACCGCCGGTGACGTTGATATAGAGGTTCAAGAGCGCATCGCAGGCGAGGAACGCCTCTGCCACCGACAGACGCTTGTTTGCAGAGTCGTCCAGCGTTCTTTCAAACCACTGGGTGGAGGCGGTGATGGCGGGGTTGATGGTGTCTGCGATGATGAAGCGGGCAAGGGCGCCCATTCTCTCGCTTCTCATGGGGTTGCGCTTATAGGGCATTGCCGAGGAGCCGATCTGGTTCTTTTCAAAGGGCTCCTCCATCTCCTTGAAGGACTGCAGGAGTCTTAAATCGTTGGAGAATTTATAGGCAGACTGGGCGATGCCCGACAGCACCGACAGCACGCGGGAGTCGAATTTTCTCGTATAGGTCTGACCCGACACGGGCACCACCTTGTCAAAGCCCATTTCGCAGGCGATCATCTCCTCTGCCTTCTTCACCTTTTCTCCGTCCCCGTCAAAAAGCTCGGCAAAGGATGCCTGCGTGCCCGTGGTGCCCTTGGAGCCAAGGAGGGCAAGGCTTCTTGCCACGTGGTCAAGGTCGGCAAGGTCTAAGGTCAGCTCGTACATCCACAGGGTAGCTCTCTTGCCAACGGTGGTCAGCTGTGCGGGCTGCAGGTGGGTATACGCCAGACAGGGCATATCCTTATATTCCAAAGCAAAGTCCGAAAGGTTCTTTAAAACGGTGAGGATCTTGCCTCTCACGATGGCAAGGGCTTCCTTCATAATGATCATATCGGTGTTGTCGCCCACGTAGCAGGAGGTGGCACCCAGATGGATGATGGGACGTGCCTTGGGGCAGACGTCCCCCCAGGCGTGGATGTGTGCCATCACGTCGTGGCGCAGCTTTCTTTCGTAGTCTGCGGCGGCATCGTAGTCGATCTTGCCGACATTTGCCTCCATCTCGGCAATCTGCTCGTCGGTGATGGCAACGCCCAGCTCCTTTTCTGCTCTTGCAAGGGCAAGCCACAGACGGTGGAAGGTGGTAAACTTCATGTCGGGGGAGAAAAGATACTGCATTTCCTTGCCCGCATAACGGGTGGACAGGGGGCTGATATAACGGTCGCTCATGGCTCTCTTCCTTTCTTTTTTCAGATCCGTTTGGTGTCTTTGACACTTATATTGGGGCGGCAGGGCTCAGACTGCCACGGGGAATTTGCCGATCTTCTCACCGTGGACGTAGTTTTCCACCGTGAAGCTCTCGGGTGTAAACTGATAGAAATCGGTGACGGTGGGGTCAAGGGTGACCTTGGGGGCATCGAATGTGGGACGGGTGATCAGCTCTTCTACGATGGGAATGTGTCTGTCGTAGATGTGGGCATCGGCGATCACGTGCACCAGCTGCCCCGCCTCAAGCCCCGATACTTGGGCGATCATCATGAGAAGTGCGGCATACTGCGCCACGTTCCAAGCGTTTGCCGCCAGCATATCCTGAGAGCGCTGGTTTAAAACGGCATTGAGGGTCTTTCCCGTCACGTTGAAGGTCATGCTGTAGGCGCAGGGGTAGAGGTGCATCTCGTGCAGATCCTCGAAATTGTAGAGGTTGGTCATGATGCGGCGGGAGCAGGGATTGTTTTTTAGATCAAAGAGGACTCTGTCCACCTGATCAAACATCCCCTCCTTATATTGGTGCTTGATACCCATCTGGTAGCCGTAGGCCTTGCCGATGGATCCCGTTTCGTCCGCCCATGCGTCCCAGATGTGGGAGCGCAGGTCGTGGACATTGTTTGATTTCTTCTGCCAGATCCACAAAACCTCGTCGATCGCCGCAGAAAGGGAGATGGGACGGAGGGTGATCAGGGGGAAATCCTCCCTCAAATCGTAGCGGTTGACCACACCGAACAGCTTTTTGGTGTAGGCAAGACTGCCGTCCTCCCATTTGGGACGCACCTTTTCGTCGGTGACCATCGTCCCCTTTTCAAGAATGTCCTTGCAGGTGTCAATAAAGGCTCTGTCGGCTGAACTCATCTTCTCTACCGTCTCTTTCTTTTCAATTCTGCTTCGTTTTTCTTCTTTTTGCGGGATGCGGGCGCATCCCCTTCCATTTTAACTATAGCACAGATCGCAAAAAAAAGCAAGAGCAAAGTATGCGGTCGGAAAAGTTTCACCGATCACCATAACAAAAAATTATGGTTGGACATCTTTCATAATTTTAAATTATGCATATTATAAAAAAGCAGAATACCGAAAATTTGAAAAACCCCTGTACAAATCGAGAAAAAACAGATATAATAGGGAACGAAGGCGGAAATGCTCCCAAAAACGCCTTTACGCAATACGAAAGGGATGATCGGCATGAACTATTTTGAACTGAACAAGGAGCAGCTTTTAAAGGAACAGGAAGCGCTGCTTGAAAAATACGAGGAATATAGGAGCCTGAAGCTGGCTTTGAATATGGCAAGAGGCAAGCCCGCCCCCGACCAGCTGACCCTGTCTCAGGGGTTGTTGACCACCTTCAACGATCACGACTGCTTCTATAAGGGCGAGGACTGCCGCAACTACGGCAACCTGAGAGGTCTTTCGGGAATGACCGAGCTGTTTGCAGAGCTGTTCGGTCTGCCCGAAAAGCAGATCTACATCGGCGCAGCCTCCTCCTTGAATCTGATGTTCGATACCTTTGCCCGCAATATGATCTTCGGCGCCTACAAGGGCGCTACCCCTTGGGGACAGCAGGGTAAGATTAAATTTCTCTGCCCCTGCCCCGGATACGACCGCCACTTCTCCATCGCCCAGACCTTTGGACTGGAGCTCATCCCCGTGGATATGACCCCCACGGGCCCCGATATGGATCAGGTGGAAGAGCTGATCAAGGATCCCGCCGTGAAGGGCATCTGGTGCGTACCCAAATACTCCAACCCCACCGGCATCACCTTCAGCGACGAAACGGTGCGCCGCTTTGCCGCTCTCACCCCCGCCGCAGACGACTTCCGCATCTTCTGGGACGAAGCCTACGAGCTGCACGATCTGTATGAGGAGCACGACGAGCTGTTAAATCTCTATTCGGAGCTTGAAAAGACGGGCAAGACCAATATGGCCTATTTCTTCGCCTCCTTCTCCAAGGTGACCTTTGCAGGAGCAGGCATTGCCATGATGGCATCGGGCAAGGAAAACATGGACTACGCTCTGGGCATCATCTCCATGCAGACCATCGGTAATGATAAGATCAATCAGTTAAGCCACCTGCACTTCTTTGGAAGCGCCGAGGCGGTACACGAGCACATGAAAAAGCACGCAAAGATCCTGCGCCCCAAGTTTGAAAAGGTGCTTGAGATCTTTGACCGTGAGCTTGCGGAAAGGGGCATCGGCAGTTGGACCTCCCCCAAGGGCGGCTACTTCATCTCTCTGGATCTGCCCGAGGGTACTGCCACCCGCACCTATCAGCTTGCAAAGAATCTGGGCGTGACGCTGACACCCGTGGGTGCCACCTTCCCCTACGGCAAGGATCCTCATGACCGCAACCTGCGCATCGCCCCCTCCTTCCCCTCCATCGAGGAGTTAGAGCTGGCGGCAGAATGCCTGACGGTCTGCGCAAGAATTGCCACCGCAGAAAAGCTGCTGGAGGGCTAACCTCCAAGGCAAGCCGACAAAACCAAATTCATCAAAACCCTTTCTCCTTGGGGAGAAGGGGTTTTCGTTTGTCCGGGCCGTAGAGCGGGGCATTTACCGTCATATCCCTCCTCTCGCTGTCGGTGCTTTTCAAGAAAGCGGGCAATCCATCGGTGCAATAGCGGAATATCGAAGCGGTATCGGGGAGAAAGGTCAAAAAAACTTAACTGTTCGTTGAGTTTGGCTGTTTGAGCGGCTGCGCCTCTTGACAAAACGGAATAAAACGTGTAAAATACCCTATGTTCGATCACGAACCAAAAAACAAGAAAGGACTACTTGAAAATGAAGAAATTACTGACTCTTACTCTTGCCCTGACAATGGCACTTTGCATGCTTGCTCTGTGCGCCTCCTGCACCGCAGAGACCACCACCGATGCACCCGAGGAAAACAGCCCCTCAAGCCTGCCCTCCGCAGAAGAAAGCGCTCCCGAGCAGGATCAGTCTGCATCTAAACCCGCCCAGACTCTGCCTGAGGGTTATACCCTTTACGATAACGGCGACATCTCCTTTGCTTATCCCGAGAGCTTTACCAAGACCGATGGCAGCACCGTGCTCCTCACCGATGCCTCCAACGGCAACAATGTGACCGTGGTATACGAAGCAAAGACCGATGTTTATGAGAGCCTGACCACCGAAAAATACAACGAACAGTATATCCCCGTTTACGCCGAAATGGGTCTGACCGTCAAAAACACCGCTGTCAAGCAATCCAACCATAACGGAATCAAGATGACCACCATCACCCAGAACGTCAACAACGGCACCAACACCATGGATCAGACCCAGTATATTCTGACCGTAGGGGATAAGACCTACGTCGTAACCGTGACCGAAATGGTGAAAAATGCAGAGCTGGTAAGCACCGTTCTGGAAACGCTGACCGTTCTGAAATAAGCTTTTGCGCAAGGCGCAAGAATACATTTCAGTAAGCATAGGCTAAAAAGCGCCCCACCGCTCACGCAATGGAATGAAATGAATTCCTTGCTCTGCAAGGATAAACTCAAATCCGTCTTCTCTCCCCGCAAAGCGAAATTTCATCACAAAGGGATTTCATCCGCCGAAGGCGAATTTATTCCGTCCAAAGGACGGAGCTCATAAAGAAACCGACTTGCAAGCAAGTCGGTTTCTTTAGTGGGGATTCAGAACCCGCAGTTCGCTCTTTTTTTGCGGGTATCGCTTGTTTTTCTCAGGCGAACAGCCGAGTTCGATCCGATTTGGTAAACGAAATAATAAAGAAGAGCACGCTTCGCGTACTCTTCTTTGGGGACTTGCTTGCAAGTCCGTGCACCTGCAGGGATTCTGAACCCGCAGTTCGCTCTTTTTTTGCGGGTATCGCTTGCTTTTCTCAGGCGAACTGCCGTGCTATTTTTGCGCAGGGCGCAAAAATGCGGGGTTCGATCCAATTGAGATATACTATAAAAACAAAATCCATCGCCTTTGGCGATGGATTTTGTTTTTATAGTATATTTAAATCGGATCAAACCCCGAATTTTGCATTTTGCGCAAAAATAGCATGGCAGTTCGCCCGCAAAAGCAAGCGATACCCACCAAAAAGGAGCGAACTGCGGGTTCTGAATCCCTA
>JAGBIB010000122.1 GCA_017935195.1 Clostridia bacterium | reverse complement strand
GACGGTAGAGCACTTGACTTTTAATCAAGGTGTCCGGAGTTCGAATCTCCGATGGAGCACCAGAAAAAAGCACTTCGCAAGAAGTGCTTTTTTCAACTTCAAAACTCAGTATACGGAAAGGAAAGAACCATGGGCAAGATCAAGGTCAACAAAAATAAGCCTCCGCTGTCACGGTTAGATAAGGCGATCCTCTATCCCACCGCCGTGCTCAGCTTACCTTTGATGGGGCTTCTTTTTTATTTTGATATGTACCTTTTGCCTCGGATCGTTGCAAACCTTTTTGATCCCCCCTTCATTGCCGTATACGGAAGGGGCATTGGCTTTCTTTTCCCCCTTACCTTTGCTCTGCCCCTGACGGTGGCAAGCATCGCCTGGGAAATGATCTCCAAAAAGCAACCGCTTTTCGGAAACAAAAGCTACAAGCCCAAGGGTTTAAAGCCCCTTTATCCCGTTTATCCCATTGTGTCAAAGGGATTTTATAACAACCTTTCGCCCAAAAAGCAAAAAAGGCTAAAGATCACCGCCATCGTTCTTCTTACTTGTCTTGCCATCTGTACTCTTCTTTTTCCCTTCGGTATCCTTCCGAGAAACGTTCTTGACGAAGACCATGTATTTTACAGCTACGATTCCTTTAATCAACTGATGCACAGCGCTTCGGCAGAACAAGCGGAAAAGCTGACCATTGAGGTCTACAGAAGCACGGGCAGTGGCAGACATGGCCGCACGCACTACTACGTTACACTGACCATTCACTTTGAAGACCGCAGTTATCAATTTGACGACAGAAACTTCAACACCCTTTCCGACAAAAAGATCCTTGAGCAGATGTTAGAATTGAAGGGCTTTTTTGATGAAGGCGAGTACGAGATCAAGGGGCTTGAATATAAGGATGAGCTTTTTCAAAAAAAGAACTACTCCTCCACCGAAAAAGCACTCTTTTATCAGCTTTTTGATCACGACGGCTGATCGTTTTGCAGGTAGCATCAACCAACTCATACCCAAAAGGAAATTGCATCACACAAGGCAATTTCCTTTTGTTTTTGACGAATTAAAAAAAGTGTGAGATATTCTCCCTCAAATCCTTACTATATAGGTGAGGACGTAAAAAACGAAAGGAGGAACAGGCTTTGCTTGAAGACAACGAGATCATCGACCTGCTCTTTGCCCGAAAGGGAGAGGGGCTTGAAGCACTTGAAGAAAAGTACAAAAGGCGCTGTCTTGCCATCTCTCAAAACATTTTAAACTCACCAAGGGATGCCGAGGAGTGTGTGAGCGACGCCTATTTTCAGGTGTGGAGCACCATTCCGCCCACACGCCCCGACAGTCTTTCCTGCTATCTTTACACCCTCGTGCGCCGCTGCTCCTGTCTGCGCTACCATCAGAACAAGGCGCAAAAGCGCAACAGTCTTTACGACGTCGCCCTTGAGGAGCTGGAGGACTGTCTTCCCTGCGATAAGGGGGTGGAAGATGCCCTTGAAGCAAGGGCGTTAAGCAGTGCCTTAAACGACTTTCTTGCCACCTTAAAAAAGGAGGACCGCGCCTTTTTCATCAGGCGCTATTGGTGCGCACAGAGCGTTTTGCAGATCGGGCAGGCATATGGAAAAAAGCCGCATTTTGTCAGCGTACGCCTTGACAGAACGAGAAAAAAGCTGAAAAAATATCTGATAGAAAGGGGATTTACGGTATGAACAAGGAATTTATAACGTCGGTGCTTGACGGCATTGACGAAAAATATATTGCGGAAGCTCTTTGCCCCGATGAAAACCGTATGGCTGGACTGCGCTACAGAGACAACACCGAATTAAAGGGCGTGATCGACGATCCGATCTCCGACTATATCAACAACCGCACGGTGGGATTGCTTTTGCGCGCAGAGGCGGGTGCCCTTCTTTTCTGCTACTTGCTTGTTCACAAAGCATTCTTGCCCTGCGCTTCCCTTTCGCTTGCCGTCAGCGCCCTGCTCTTTGCCATCGGAGGACTGCTTTCGGGCGGTGCAAACGCGGCACTGAATCTTTCGGATCACGACGAGGAAGCGCTGTATTTGGCAAAAAAGCGAAGAAAGCTCTTTTTGACCCTGCGGGCGCTTGCGGTTATCGGAATCGTCCTTACTGCCCTTTTGATGATCGTGGGGAAGTGAGCAGCAAGGGGGCAGTTTTTTGTATACAGAGCAATGATTTGTATACGGAGTTTAAAAATCTTTTTAAAGTCCATTGACATCGTTTTAAAAAAGGTGTATAATTTTCTTGCGGAAGTGAATCACCTTCCGCAAAAAACGCACCACGCGACAACAAAGGACGGATTTCTATGAAAAGATTTCTCTCACTCATTCTCAGTTTCGTGATCGTGCTTTCGGCAATTCCCTTCTCTGCCCTCCTTGCAAACGCAGAGTCTGCCGAGATGACCATCACCCCCTCCCGCTATGGCGCTTGGGAAAACTGGATCAACAGCCCCAACATCGTGGGCGATTACGATGCGGTCACCCAGCTTCTGCTGGAAGCCACCGACGCCTCGGGCAACCCTCTGGTTCTGCCTGCAGACGCCCAATGGTCGCTGACCATTTCATGGTCGGGTGGCTCCAAAACCATCCAAATGAACCCCGCCACCACCCTGCCCTCGGCGAATCTTTACAGATTTGAGACCTGTAACGGTGTGGGCGATAATAAGTTTGTGCCCACCAAGGGTGTAAACTACAGCGTTTGCGCCACCATTTCCTCGGGCGGCACCGTGATCTACGAAAGCACCACCGTTTCGGGCTTTACCTGCGGTATGGAACCCATTGATCCCGCAGTCCCCATGAAAGAGCCGCAGGGAACGGTAAGCCTGACCGTTGCCCCCAATTTCGGTCACATTGAAAACTACGGCACCCCCGCCCGCACCTTTTTCATCGTGGGTGTGAATGCCGCAGAGGGCAACACCCTGATGTACAACCGCTTAAAGAGGGGCGTTTACAAGCTGTACGTAACGGTGACCGACGAAACCGACGGCACCACCTCCACCGTATACTATCCTATCACCAAGCCCGCCATTGAATACTACGGCACCTCCTTTATGCGCCTTGCCCTTGCAGAAAGAGGCATCGTGCCCGTTGCGGGACACAGCTACACGCTGGAGCTGAACGTCTATTCGGGAAATGAGTTGAAGTATACCGGTAAGAGTGCCAAGGGCGCCTTCCTTTCCACTCAGGAAAGCTTTATCAAGAACGGCGCCATTATTCCCGAGCTTCCCGAAAAGAACGAGGAAAATGTGCTGACCGGCAAGTCTGTGCTGTTCGTTGGCGACTCCATCACCGAAGCCATTTGCGAGGTGAATATTGCGCAAACCCACATCGCCGCAGGCTGGCCCGGCAGGATCGGTATGGCAAACGAGATGTTCTTTATCAACAAAGGGCTTTCGGGCGCTTCCATCTCCAATTGCCGCGGAGCCAATACCGTGCTTGCCCAGCTTCAATCTATGAAGACCTCTTCCTTTGATCTTCTGATCATGCACGGCGGTGTAAACGATGCTTGGGACAGTGCTCCCGTGGGTCAAATGACCGCGCTGACCAATTTTGATGAAAAAACCTTTGATCAAAGCACCTTCGCCGGCGGTCTTGAGTATCTGTTCTGGTATGCAAAGACCTATTATCCCGATGCGGTAAAGGGCTATATCATCAATTTCAGACTCCCCGGCTCCAACATCGGCAGACTTTCCGATATGAGCGAATATTTTGCCGTTGCAAGAGACATTTGCGACAAGTGGGATATTCCCTATCTTGATATGTACGCAAACGACGAGCTTAACGCCCGTATGAAAGCGACCACCCGCTATGCGCTGGGAGACTACATCCACCCCAACGACAGAGGCTACGATATCCTCTATCCCTACGTGGAACAGTTCTGTCAGTGCATCATGGAGGGCGGCGATCCTTCAAAGCTCACCGACCCCGAAAAGCTGCCCGAGCAAGGCTCGTCCATCACCGACAGTGATGTCAACGTGGCTTTGGGCAAAAAGGTGACAAGCGGTGCCGGTACCACCAGCACCGTGCCCACCGACGGCAAGACCGACGCCTATTTCTATGCAGGTGACTGGGGGACTGCAGAGGCAGGCTCCTACGGAACGGGCGGCAACTGCTACATCCAGATCGATCTTGGCTACTACTACGATATCGACAAATTAAACGTGGTGACCTTCATCGGCAACCTGCTTTATCAGTGGGAGGCGTACGCCACCACCGACGCCACCCTGTCTATTGATAAATGGACGAGGCTTGGCGCAAAGGACGGCTTTGAGATGTCCTACGAGGACGGCTACACCCTGTCCTTTGAAAAGACCTCTGCACGCTACGTGCGCATTTACGGAATTTACGATAACGCCTCCACCGCCTTCGTCTTCAACGAGGTGTCGGTTTACGGCACTCCCTCCAACGAAACCGAGGAGGATATTTCCAAGGTATCGGGCGGCAGCGCAACTCTGCCCGATAACAGCAAGTCTGACAAGCTGACCGACGGCAACAAGACCACCGATGCACTGGTGGTCACCCCCAAGGACGGCGGTACACTCATCTACGATCTGGGTGCGGTTACCGAGCTGCAGACCATCAAGACCTATACCGCAGGCACCGATTCCTCCTACGGCATTTACGGCTCGCTTGACGGACAGAGCTGGACGCTTTTGGGTGTCAAGGAGCTGAACAAGACCAGCGAAGCTTACGATGCAAACGTGGGCTGGTGCAATGTGATGAGCGTGAGCGGAAGCTACCGCTATCTGCGTTGGCAGTGGTTAAACAGCACCAGAGCCGACGGCTACGTTTCTGCGGCAGAAATCGAGGTCTTTGCCAAGGATAGCGAAACGAAGATGACCGGCATCACCGCCACCGTGACCAACGCGGTATACGGTGCCAACAACACCATTGACGGCAACTACAAGTCCTACTGCTTCCTTTGCAGAAAGAACGACGGTACGGTGATCGATCTGGGTGAAGCGGTGGATTTACGCTACGCCACCCTTTATCCTGCAGGCTGTGACGAAAAGCTGATCTTTGCCGCATCTGCAGACGGCAAGAACTGGGTTGCTATGGGCTATGCCCCTGCGGGAAGTACCGATGCCGTGACCGGCTATCTGATCGGCGAATACCGCTATTTCAAGATCTATACAGAGAGCGGTGCGGGCTATTCTGCATACGAGCTGGAGATTTACGCCGCGGCAGACGAGCCTGCGGTTGATCCCGATCCCGAACCCGAACCCGAGCCCGACGTGCCCGTAACGGGTGACGAGGAGCTGACCGACAAGGAAGAGGTCACCATCACTCTGGGCAGCGGAAGCCTTGCCAACGGTCTGAAGGACGACGTAACCGACAAGAACTATACCTTGATCGCAGAGGGCGAAAACTGCTATGCGCTCGTCGACCTGAAGAAGAGCTACACCCTGACCAAGGTGATCGTCAACGCCTTAAACGGCAACTACCTCTTTGAGGTATACGGCTCCATTGACGGCGTGGAATACGTGAAGCTGGGCGCAAACGAGGCTTCCGCCTCCTACGCCGCATCCGAGGGCTTCGTTGTGGAGATCAGCGGCAACTACAGATACGTGAAAGTGGTGGGCACAGGCTGTCAGTACGGCCACTTCACCATTTACGAGATCGACGTTTACGGCACTGAGATCTCTCAGGGCGGCGACACCGAAGAACCCTTGGAAGAGATCGAGCTTTCGGGTAAGGAAGGTGTGACGGTTACCGTGGGCGCAGGTCTTTACACAAACAACATCAACGACGGCATAAACGATAAAAACTACGTTCTGCTGAATGAAGGGGACAACTGCTATGCCATCCTTGATCTGCAAAAGAGCTATGCGCTGACCAAGGTAGTGGTCAACGCCATCAACGGCAACTACCTCTTTGAGGTATACGGCTCCGTGGACGGTAGCGAATACGTGAAGCTGGGTGCAAATGAGGCTTC
>JAGBIB010000121.1 GCA_017935195.1 Clostridia bacterium | reverse complement strand
GGGACGGGAAAGCAAATATACGTTTCTGTAAATGCCCGAGAAACGGAACTTATCCTGACATTCGAGATAGGTGGAAATGCACCACTTGAGAACAAGAACGTCGATGGTGTTCTCACCGTTTATGGTCAGATCGGTCACGTCAAACTCGCTTGTTGCGTGAGAGATCTGGGAATATCCCTTAAACTGACCGTTTACGTAGAGATAAAATGCGGAGTCAACACCTTCAAAGTTGATATAGTATTTCTCGCCCTTTTTCTTTTTCAGATTGAAGGTACGGCGGTAATGCCAGCAAGGATTCTCGTAAGGAAGGTGCGGAAGCATAACCGGGAAAGGATACCTTGTATTAAGATACTGAATGTGATCGTAGCCGTGCATCTGAACACAAGCGGGAACGGGGATCCTGTCTTCCAGCTTTTCATTGACTTCAAAATCTTCAACGTGGTCAAGCTTCTTGATCTGCCAAACACCGTCGAGAGACATAAAGCGTGAGCTTGACGTGCGGTCCTGAATACCGTGCTTGGTTCTGATAACGTCTTTTTCCGCGAAAGGAATATAGTAGCTTCTATGAGGGGTTGTGCCTATACGTTCAAATCTTTCGTACTCTTTCATGGTGATTCTCCTTATACATTACCGGTCGTGTCAGACACGGTCTTGTTTTCCTTCTCTGCAAGAAGCTTTTCGTTTGCCTTTTCAACACGCAGGAAAACGAGCAGGAAGCCTACAGCCGCGCAGAGAATTACGGGCAACCATAGGTAAAGGAAGTTCAGCATACCAACGGTAGAGGCTGTCTGTGTAGCGGCATTTTCAACGTAGCCTGCGGCATCAAGGAGCCATCCGCAGATCGCAGTTCCAAGCGCGCCGCCGATCTTAAGACCCAACGAGGAGCAGGAATACATCATACCCTCAAGTCTATGACCGGTTTTCAAAGTGGTGTGCTCGGAGCAGCAAGCGATGAGTGCATTGAGGTCACCCTGCAGAGGAGCAATACCAATGGTGGAAACGGCAGTAAATATCAGCATCAAAGGAAGACTGCCCATATAGGCTGCCACCATAACGCCCACTCTTCCGATTGCGGCAATGACATATCCCCAGATGTTGAGCTTATACATACCACCAAGCTTCTTGATAATGTAAGGCAAGACGGTAAGCGCCACGACCATGGTAATATTGATCGCCAAGGACAGATCGCTGAACAGCTCCTCATCACCGAGGATATATTTGGCGTAGTATGTACCCATACCGATCACGGATGCGTAAAGCTGTGTCAGAATATAGCTGCCGCAGATAATGACGTAGTACTTGTTTTTAAGAAGGAGCTTAAAGGACTGAATAAAGGTGAGCTTGTGCTCCTCTTTTCTTTCTTCATCCATATCCTCATCCGCTTCAGAAAGCTCTTTTACTGAAAATACGGAAATCGTGTTCACGATAAGACCAAGCACAGCGTAAATGACAGCGATCGTTCTCCAGCCCATAGCACCGCCGCCAAGCCAAGCTACAGCATAAATGGTAACAGATTCAATGATGATCTTGGTTGCAAACGCGAAGATGAAACGGAAAGAACCGATCTGAACTCTCTCACTGGTGTTCTTTGTAATTAAAGCGGTGAGGGAGGCGTATGCGATATTGTTTGCGGTAAAGAATACTGCGTTGAGAAGGGTGTATGCGATAAAGAAGAAGATATACTGTGCGGTGTCCCCCCAGCTCATCGGAATCGAAAAGCAGGCTATAAGACAGACGGCACATCCGATATAAGGCCAAAGCATCCAAGGACGAGCCTTGCCCATCTTGGTGTGGGTTTTATCAATCATTCTGCCAAAGAAGAAATCCGATACACCGTCAAAAATCTTCGATACAGCGATCAATGTGCTCACGATGCCCATGCTGAGTCCGACGGTGTCGGTCAGATAGATCATCATAAACGCCGTAAGCAGTGCGTATACACAGTTTCCCGCTACATCGCCGGATCCGTATCCGACCTTGTGATACCATTTCAAATATTTTTTCTCTTCCATGATCAATCTCCTAATCGTTGAATTTTCGGGAATCGTATCAAGCTTGTGACTGTATTATACACGATCCCAAAGCTGCCTGCAATAAATAGAATCAACTGTTATATGCACAAAATCACTTTGTTGCGGTTGACAAAACAGCTATAGCAGGGTATAATATGAACATAATCACAAGTCGAAAAAAAGGAGAAATAATATGTATATAAACGTAGCGTACGTGGACGAAGAAAACCCCAACCTGGAAGACCTCTCAGTGCCTCTTCGAATCAACAACTGCGGATACTATCGTGTTCATACAACTCCGGTTATCGAAACACCTCACCCCGAGGGAAGAAATGATTACCAATTATTATATATCGCTGTCGGAAAGGGGTATTTTTATTTCAAGGGAAGCAAAGAGCCCACCGTTGTTACCAAAGGCAATATGATCTTATTCCGACCGGGTGAACCGCAGGTATACTATTACTATGCTGTGGACAAAACCGAGGTATATTGGGTGCATTTCACCGGATGGAAGGTTGAAGAATATCTCGACCGCTATGAGCTGCCCCATGACGAAAACGTATTTTTTACGGGTGTTTCTCCCGATTATCCTTGGATCTACAATCAGATGATACGGGAACTGCAATTGCAGCGCGTGAATCACGAGGATATGATCAGCCTTTATATGCATCATATTTTCATAACGATCAACCGATATATCAAAGAACGAAGAGAAACGAAAAACGATACCATCAACGACATTGAGCGCGCGGCACATTATTTCAAGGATAACTATAACAAACCAATTTCTATCGAGCAATACGCAGAGGAACATTTGATGAGCGTGAACTGGTTTATACATAGCTTTAAGAATATTATGAAAATGTCACCGATGCAATACATTATTTCATTGAGAATCGCTATGGCAAAGGGGTATCTTGAGAATTCCGCCAAAAACATTGCCGAAATCTCAAATGAAATAGGATATGAAAACGCGCTGTATTTCAGTAGGCTGTTTAAAAAGTATACGGGAATGACGCCTACCGAATACAGAAAGCGAAACAAGTCCACACCATCCTCTAAAGCTTAAGTAAGAACAACCCCTGCGATGCAGGGATTGCTCTTTGGAGCGCTCTCCCAAAAACGCTTTACTCATCGCGGCGCCGGTGTCTGCCTTGGTGACGGCATCGAGGCTGCTATAGATATTTGCGGTGGTGCTCATATCGCTATGTCCGAGCCATTCCTGGATCTGCTTCATTGGCACGCCTTGTGCGAGGAGCACCGAGGCGCAGGAGTGGCGAAGGTCGTGGAAGCGGATTTTTTTCATGTTATGCTTTTTTAGCGTAATCGTTGATTTATATGACTACTCGTTGAAATATAGCGCATATCGTTAAAACATATGGACATAGGACTAAAAAAGCAAGAAATTGCTGTGTCAACCAATAAGATACCGCCAATGTTTTGCAAAACCATTGCTCAAAACAAAGAGTTGTGATACAATTATTTACACAAAGGAGGTGGTCCGTTTGGAAAAGATAGGGACTATTATACGAAATCATAGGTTAACTCAAGGACTAACCCAAGAAGAACTTGGAGCAAAAGTTTTTGTCAGCAAACAAGCTGTTTCAAAATGGGAAACGGGAAAAACGCTTCCGGACATTGAAATGGTTAGAAAGCTATGTGATATTTTGGAAATAAGTAAAGACGAAATTTTAGGCGGCTCGATAGAAGAAACGAAGAAAAGCCGTAAATGGCTGAAAGTCGTTACTATTATTTCTGTAGTAAGCATTTTGGTTGCATTATTTTTGGGATTGGGTGGATTTGACTACATAGATCGTCACACACAATCGGGAGTTGCGTACGTATCTGTATTTCGGGACGGCGAAGTGCTTACAACCGACGAATACAGTATAACCAGCAATCTTAACTTTGAAGATTTCAAGAATGGCTATAAATCCGAAATCGACTACGGGGAAATCCGAGGAACAATAAACCTATCCCAAAGGTACGATATAGAGTTTGGTTTTGTAAATACAAATAATTGGCATAACATTCATATTCGTTTAGATGTAGGAGAGCAAAACGGTCAACTTGTAGTCAAGCAAGCCATCAGTTACGAAACGGATAGCAAAGTTTATCAGGTTACAGTGACTGAGAATACTACAACTAATAATAAGGTGTCAGTTTATCGAGAAGGACTATAGTTTTGCCCCCCCTGATCCTAAAATGCACCCCCTAAAATGATTTTGCACCCCTAATCTTAAAAAGGGGTGCATTTGTATCAAAATTAGGGTTAGTCTTCAAAAAGACCGCAGTTCCAACGAATTGCGGTCTTTATTTACACTATAACCAGTTCGATAAATAAAAATTTTACGAGGGTAATACATATGACACGCAATTACAAAGAGGTGCGAGGCGTATTGTTTAGGAAATATCAAAATATTTTTGGGAAATATATCTTTATCATAGAAGAGAACGATGTCAAAACGAAAATCATCGTTGGTAAAGCACTTTATGATAAAGCAGAATTAGGTTCTAATTGGACTATCGGGCATATAAATGGACATCTTATCAACGTGCGTCCCGGATTCTGTAAAAATCCGGATGAATGCAGGTAAGTATCTGATAAATTCTTATTTATCGAGCAGACGAAATTAAAAAGGGGTGAACAAACCGTTCACCCCTTTCGTTATACTCTCACCCCAACGCTTTACTCATCGCCGCGCCGGTGTCTGCCTTGGTGACGGCATCGAGGCGGCATTGGACGTTTGCCTTTGGCGGTGAGCGCGCTGAAATCAGTTTGCCTTTTTTTCAAAAAACGGTTGAAAAAGCCGATGATTTGTGCTATAGTAGAGGAACAGAAGAATAAACGCAAGGCATCGGGACGGGGATCCTGCAGGGACTCCGTTCGTTTTCGGGTATACTGCCTGACGGTATATTCGGGGATAAGGGAATCACGGTGAGAATCCGTAGCAACAGCCATTGCCGTATCTCTGCTGATCTGCACTCACGTGCTTTTGGGCAGACAAGTCGGAATGCTTATCGTCTTGTGACACGTAAAAGTCTCTTGGGCAGCTTGGGGAGATGTGGAAAAAGTGAGGGGTTCATACGCCCTGGCACGCTTGTTCATAGGCAGGATGACAAGACTTTTCACGGCACCCCGAGGGAGGGTGCTTTTACTTTATCCTTTTGCATCAAACAGAAAGGATATAAAAAAATGAAAAGAACAATCCACTCCATTCTCGCACTCCTTCTTGCGATCGTCTGCATCGCATCACTCGCCTCCTGCAACACCGCCGATGAAACCGATCTCTGGGCAAACGCCACCTACCGTCAGGACACCGAATTCGGCAGCGGTGCCAAAACCGTTGTGGTCGAGGTGACTGCAAAGGAGCAAAAGGTGACCTTCACCATCAAAACCGACAAGGACACCGTGGGGGATGCCCTGCTTGAGCACGGTCTGATCTCCGGTGAGGAAGGGCCATTCGGGCTTTACATCAAGGCAGTCAACGGGATCACCGCCGATTACGACGTGGACCAAAGCTACTGGTCGTTTTACATCAACGGTGAGTACGCCCTAACCGGCGTGGACGGCACCGAGATCACCGAGGGCGCCGTTTATCAGCTTACCTACGTGAAGGAATAAAATGTCTGCAAGAAACCGCTCGTCGCTTCCGATACGGGAGATGGTCGTGTTTGCGATGCTGGGTACGGTGATGTTTTGCTCCAAGCTCATTATGGAGGTCCTGCCAAACATCCACCTGCTTGGAATGCTGACCATGACCTACACCCTCGCCTTTCGCAAAAAAGCGCTGATCCCCATTTACATCTACGTGATGCTCAACGGCCTTTATGCGGGCTTTAATATGTGGTGGTACCCCTATCTTTACATCTGGACGATCTTGTGGGCACTCACCATGCTGCTTCCGAAAAACATGCCAAAGAAAGCAAAACGCATCGTTTACCCTGCCCTTTGTTGCCTTCACGGGCTATTGTTCGGAATACTCTATTCCCCCGTTCAGGCGCTGATGATGGGAATGAATTTTGAAACCACCGTTGCCTGGATCGCATCGGGCCTTCCCTGGGATCTTATGCACGGCATCGGGAACCTCTTTGCGGGCATGCTGATCCTCCCTTTAAGCGAAACGCTTATAAAGCTGATGAAAAGACACTCCGTTGAATGATCAACAACGCTCTCCTTCTGACAAAACGAGCCAAAAGCTGCGTTCTTTCGCACAAAAACACGCCATCAGATACGCACACCTCCTTCATCGGGCGCAGATGCATCGCATCCTTTCAAAAACGGGTGTGTGCAAGTAACGGCAAAGAAGCTGTACGTAACGGAGGCTTTTCGGCTTACGACCGAATTTGAAAGCAAAAAACAATCGTGAGAGAACAAGAAATGGGACTTCGAGGATTTTTCCATAAAATAAAAATCGCTCTTACCAGAATGTGTGCCCCCTCCATTCCTCATTGCTCCGAGGCAGAACAGTATGGTGAGCAGGGAGAGCTTGCGCTTGCAAAGGAGATACAAGCCCGCTTGCCTGCCTGCAGGATCAAAAAGAACGTGCTCGTTCAGGCATCTGAAGGCCATGCCGAAATAGATCTCCTGATCCTTTATAAAAACAAGCTTTTTGCAATAGAGGTCAAACGTTGGCAGGGACGGATCACGGAACAAGATGACCGTTTCATTCAGTACAAGCGTGACCGTTGGACGGAAGAAATCCACACCAAGGTTCATAAATCTCCGTTTAAGCAAATCGGGCGAGCGATCTATTTACTGAGAAAAGAAAATCCCGAAAACGCTTGGATCAATTCGGTGGTCTTCTTCAAGGAAGCAGAGCGCATCGACACAACCGGCACCAACCTATGGTTTAATGACATCGACGATCTTCTCTCCCACATCCAAAACGGCGGAAAGCCCTCTTGGGGCAGGCAAGCGGAGCTGTTTTTTGACCGATGCATCGCTGCCGACCATCTTTACCGACAATCCCGAGGGCAAGCCCTACACTGCATCATCTTGGATGAATCGTTGCGTTTCGCAACACCCCAAGGAATGCTGACACGAAAAGACATCCGGTCGATCTCGATCACGCATCATCCGTGTTACGATGAACTACTGATCAAAACGGTCAGCGGACGCATTTTTTGCGTTGCTCTTGAAAACGGTTCGATCTCGGTAACTGTCAACGGCTGCCGGCGCAGCTATGCGCTTTGCAAGCTGGATCACATTCAATTGGGATGATCTCTCTTTACAAAAAAATGCAAGGAACGCTTATGCATTCCTTGCGTTTTTTCATTTTATTGCCGTGTACCTCTCTGTTTTCCTTCTTTGGCGCAGGGCGAAGGGCGGTCTGCAAAAAAAAATAAAAAAATTTTTAAAAATACTTGCAAAAAAACGAAAAAAAGGGTACATATAGGATGAAGGACTTCAAAACGCGTTTTGCAAAAAAAGGAGGTGGCGATTTGGAGGACAAAGCGATCGTAAAGCTGTTATTTGACCGCTCGGAGGAGGGGCTTACACAGTTGAAAGGCAAATACGGGCGCATGGCGGCGAGCATTGCCCGAAACATCCTGCACGATGAAGAGGATGCCAAGGAGTGTGTCAACGATGCCCTTTTGGCTTTGTGGAACGCCATTCCTCCCGAGGACCCCACCCATCTTTGCGCCTATTTCCTTGCCGTGACCCGCAACCTCGCCTTAAAGCGCTACCGAGACAGAGAAAATCCCACCGTTGCTTTAGAGGAGCTTTCCGATGTTCTGCCATCCGACGAGCGCATCGATGACGCTCTTTCAAAAAAAGAGCTGAAGGAATTGCTTGAAGGATGGATGAGAAGACAAAGCAAAAGAGATCTGTACATTTTTATGCGCAGGTATTGGTATTTTGAAAGGGTTTGCGACATTGCCGCCGCCCTGCACCTACCCGAGCGCACCGTTTACCACCGCCTGAAACGGCTCAAAGAGGATCTGAATGCCTATCTTGCCGAAAATCAGGTGTTCGTATCCACCAAAAGGAGGTCACTATGAAAAGTAATCAAAAGTTAAACGATCTCTTTTCAGAGATCGACGGCGCCTTGATCGAGCAGGCGTCCACCCCCCCGAGAAGAGCGGGCAAGGCTCTTTATATCTCTTTGATCGCCGCAATTCTTGCCCTGATCCTGCTTTTTGCAAGCATTTTGCCCGCCTTTTTCAGGGACAAGGGCAACACGCCCCCGCCCTTTTCATCCCCCTCTGCAGGAGCGTCCTCCGAAGAGCAGAAAGACAGTGGAGAAGCGCCCTCCCATTCGGGTGACTCCTTCCTTTCGTCCTTTGAAGATGAGCCGTCTCCCGTCCTGCCCTCCGACCCGCTCACCGACGAGCCGTCGGATCAGCCCGTGGATCCTCCCGTGGACCCTCCCGTGGATCCTCCCGTGGATCCTCCACAGATCACCGTTCCCGCGTGGTACGCCCCGGGGAACCTGACGGTGCGTTCCTTGACCCGCCGTGCCGAGCAAAGCAAGCCTGCAAGCATCGGTGCCGCCGCCCCTGCCATCAGGGCAAGCGCGCCCGTCAATCAAACGCTGACCTTGAAGGAAAGCAGTGCCTCCCTTTCGCCCATCGGCGGACGTTACGTCAATTTGACCGCCCTTTCGGCAGGCTCTGAGCATAACGATCACGGATGCCTTCTTTACGATATTCAATCGGGAGAACTGATCTGCTACGGCTGTATGGCAGAGGATCTGCTCACCGAGCCTTTAAAGGAAGGGGAGCGCATCGTGATCGATCCCGCCACCACCCCCGACCTGCTTTCCTTTGCCCTTTATCGGGACAAGGAAAATGAGATCACCGCCCGCTATATCTACGAGCCCCAAAAGGAGCTTTTGCGGCAGGTGCCTCTGCTTTCAAAACAGGATTTCGGTTACTACACCGTCAGTCCCGACGGCAGATATCTGCTCACCGCAACCGAGCGGCGTGACGGCAGCGGCTATTTTGACTACTATCTCATCGACGTGGAAACGCTGAATGTCAAAAACGTTGAGAGCAACCTCGCCACCACCCACGAGGCGCAGTTCTCTCCCGATGGGAAGAATCTTTTGATCCTTCTTGCCGATGAGGACGGCTCCACCCATATCGGCACCGACAAGGTCAGATCTCTGATGGTCAACGTGGACACGGGGGCAAATGCTGTTTGTGAAGGAAAGATCCTTTCGTACGCCAACGGTCTTCTGGTCACCCGCTACCGCACCGAATACCACGCTTACGACCGTGCGGAGGTGCGCGAGGTCGAGATCCCCGAAAGCACCTTCGTTTTTGAGATTCGTCAAAACAAGGTCATCCGCATCAATGCACAAAGCGGTGCGGAAGAGGTGCTGACCGCTCTACCCGATGCATGGAAGCTTTCAAATGACGGGCTTTACGCCTATGCCTACGTCACCGGAAACAGCTATCTGACCGTCTACTCTCTTGAAAGCGGAGAAAAGTTCAGGGTGGAGGTCAGCGGGGACTTTGCCCGCTCGGTCAGCGACCTTCAAAAGACCAAGGATCTTACCTATTTCATCAGCTTGAACGAAGCGGGTGACGAGCTGCTCATCTGCTATTCTCTTTCCGCCAAGCAAGCAAAGCCCAAGGATAACACCCTGCAGGCGACCAAGGATGCCTTTGCCGAAAGCAACAGTATTGAGGAGTTCATCCTCCGCTTTGAGGAGCTTTGCACCGTTACCCACACCTACAAGGTCTATAAGGGCGAGGGCTTTACCCATCTTTTTGTGGGATACGACGTGGTCGTTGAGGATTACCGCACGGGCACCTTCACCGCTTACGGTGACACGGACTACGCTCACACGGGCATCTCTGATTCGGAAGGTCTGCTTGAACAAGAACGGATCGTTTCGCTTTCTTCCACAAAAGAGAAGACCGACGCCTTCCTTAAAAACAGAGGCTTGACGGCAAGTGATGCCACCGTTGACTATGCCGCATTCTACGAAAACGGAAAATTCTCCAAGTTCAAAGCAAATAATTTCATCACGACACCCGAATACCTTGATCAGATTAACGGCTTCAATTGCTGGTTTAACTCTGATACGGGGTCGTTTTGCAAGGATCTGACCTATCTGCGCCTCTTTATGGCGGAGTTAAACGACTGCCAAAAGTCCTTTACTGCAAGCGCGCCCTTTGATTGGAGCGATGCAGCAGACGTGGGAGATATCAGCCTTGAGCCGGGGCATACACGCATTTGGGGAACGCTTTGTACCAAGGGCGTTTATCGGATCGCTGCCGGAAACAACGATTATTTTGTTCCCGAATACGTGTTTGCAGATCTGATCACCCTTTCGGTATTCTCGGAATTCAACAGATCCTATACCTTGACCGAAGGCAATAAAATGACGACAGACGATCTGCGCACCATCTTCAAGGACGGTTTAAGCAAAGAGGAATTTGCAGGCTATGCCTACCGTCTGCTTTCGGATAACAGATGGGGCAACGGAGACAGAATCCTGTTCCCTGTATACGAGGGCGAAGAGCAGATCGGTTATGCGTACATCAAAATCAGATCGGATGGCAGCGTGGAGCATATGACCCTGTTTGACACCGACTATCGCTACATCGGCTATCCCGCAATAGAAGGCATCCCCGAGGGCGAGTGGATCTATCAAGGTCACATCGACTTCAAGGCAAACTAAAAGCCGTTTTGATCCATGCATTCTGCAAAAATGCGCTAAAAACAGTATAAACCCGTTTTTCCTTATAACAGCTTGAATCTGTTTTTTTCAAACTCCAAAAGCCCCTCATCCCGCATTTTACAAAGCTCCTTGGACAAGGCGCTCCGATCCACCGACAGGAATTCGGCAAGCTGCTGACGGTTGAAGGGGATCGAAAAGCTGCCGCTTCCCTGCCGCCCCGCCTCGTCTGAAAGATACGAGATCAGCCGCTCTCTGATGCTGTGACCCGAAAGATAGTCCAGCTTGCGCACCAACCTGCGATTTTTTTCGGACAACGCAAAAAACAAATTGCGCACCACAAGAGTGTGAAAAAGGCAGGCGGAGGTGCAGGTGGTCAAAATCTTTGACACATCAAAAAAGATGACCGTGCTGTCTTCAACGGCAATCACGTCATTTAAAAACACACCGCTTTCCGATGCAATATACGCCTCGCCAAACAGTTCTCCCGGAGCAATACGACTCAAAAGACTGCGCTTTCCCCAATAATCATCACGCTGAATGTGCAAAGCGCCCTCAAGAAGAATGGCAAGCCGATTCACGGTATCTCCCCTTGAAAGCACCGCACTTCCGCGCTGATACACCCCCGTCTTGGCATCAAGACAACCAAGCATGGAGAAGATTTCCTGCTCCGTCAAGCCCGCAAAAAGCTTTGTCTTTTGAAGAATGGGCAAAAACTTTTCCATATTTCCTCTTTTCCGTTGCAAAAACAACCGATTTTCTCGGCTCATTGTACTATAATAAAGTCACAAAGTCAAGAGTATTCAAAAAGGAGTATAGCAATGATCAGAAAAATTATAAGGATCGACGAAGAAAAGTGCATCGGCTGCGGTCTGTGTGCCAAGGCCTGCCACGAGGGAGCCATCGAAATGATCAACAACAAGGCCAAGCTGACAAAAGAAGACTATTGCGACGGACTGGGCGATTGCCTGCCGGCCTGCCCCGTGAACGCCATCTCCTTTGAAGAACGGGAGGCGCTCGCCTATGACGAAGCGGCCGTGCTTGCCGCTAAAAAGAAAAAGGAGGAGCCCCTTGCCAGCGGTTGCCCGGGCACCAACGTGAACGCCCTCAGACCTGGGGGAGGGTGCCCCGGTACCAACGTAAGAACCATCCGTCACGCCACCCCGGAAAGCAGCGCCCCCGCGATTCCTTCTTCAAGTAAGCTTGCCCAGTGGCCCGTGCAGATCAAGCTGGTGCCCGTCAACGCCCCCTACTTTGATCAAGCATCCCTGCTTGTTGCGGCGGATTGCACCGCATATGCCTACGCCGCCTTTCACGACACGCTGATGAATGGACGAATCACCTTGATCGGCTGTCCCAAACTGGACGTGGGAGACTATGCAGAGAAGCTGACCGCCATTCTTCAAGAAAACGATATCCGAAGTGTAACAGTCGTGCGCATGGAGGTTCCCTGCTGCGGTGGACTGGAAAATGCCGTTAAACGTGCTCTGATGGCCAGCGGAAAATACATTCCATGGAGAGTGGTGACGGTGACCGTTGACGGAAGATTGATCGAGCGTTAAAAAAGCCAAACGGCTTCGCCAAGTCCTTTTGGGGAAAGCTTGACGAAGCCGTTTCTTCGTTTATTCATTTATTTCACACACAGAGCTTGTCCGCCCCTCGATGGCTTCATACGGCAGCTCCTCCCAATGGGGATAAAGGCGCAAAAACTCTGCCCAAAGGTCAAAAAACAGATCAAAGGCATCCTCTTCGGAACGGTTTTTCAAAAGAAACGCCGACCAGTGGCTTGTGTTTCGGTACTCTTCTTCATACTTTTGTTCCACAAACCGTTGAAATTTGGTGTTAAACAGCACCCGCCTGCCCGTCAGGTCAAGGAGCGCCTCTTCGTAACCGGCAAGAGAAAAGGACAGCGCCCGAAGGTCTTTTTTCCCAAGATATGCCGCAGGATGCGCTTGCACGCGTTTTAAAAAATCGTTTAGTTCGTTCATATTCAAGACTCCTCTTCACTGCTCGGCGATTCATCGGATTCCGAAGGCGAAACAGTTTTTGTAAAGATCTCGCCTAAAAGAAGCTCGATGCTTTCCCAATCCTCCCGGCTTTTCGTGTAAACGCGATATGCATTTTTCCCGTCAAACAGCTTCAAGGACGTATTAAAAAGCGGAACACCTAACCCTTGCACAAAAGAAAACTCGAAGTCTTCATCGGACTCTTTGCCCGTGGCGTTTTTAAAATACTGCCTCGCGCCGTCTGCATCTGCAAATTCATAGGCATAAATTTCAAACGCAAACTCGTCGCAGGTAAATCTCCCTGCAAAGCAAGCGCTATAATTCAGTTTTTTCAAATACCGATCCTTTTCGGATGCATCGTATTCTTCAAAGTGTGCCCCTTCAAGGGTGCTGTTTTTCAGTGCCTCACACTCACCAATATCTTCAAACATCGGATACTCAAAATCCACAATATCGTGGCAACCGCAAAGGGGCAGGACCATCAGAATCGAAAGCACCGTGCAGAAAACTCTCTTTTTCATCGTTGTTCCTTCCGTTTTTAAAAAACGTTTCGTTCGTTCATATTCAAGACTCCGCTCCCACACCGTATTGCCAACCGTGATCCTTTTTAAACTGTGCATATTCTTCTGCAAAATCATAGGGATCGGTGATTTCCATAAGATACACCGTGTCATCAGGCTCAATAAATGCAAAGTAGACCTTTCGTACCTCGTCGACATCTACATGAAAAGAATATATTTCGTTACCTAAAGAGTCGCCGTCCACGTATTGGGGATGACTGATGGAATTCGGAAATTGGAGGATCATTGTCCACCCCAATGCCTTCTCGCAAATACTTTCAACCTCTAACCAATCTCGCTCGCTTGGATTAAGCACAGCACCGTTCGCCATACGTCTTTTGCGGGCAGACATTTTTTCTTCATCAAGGGGTTTCCCCCAATCGTTATCCTCTTTCAGTTTTTCAAGCTCCTGCTCGGTATATTCACCAATGATATAGCAAAGATCCTCGTAAAAGTAGGTACGTTCCTCATCGTGCTTTTGAAGAATGACCATCGCCGTCTCAACTTGGTAGGATATCTCCGAGTGCCCACGATACTCCACCAGCATTCTGCCGAAGTCGTCTGTTTCAACAGTTTCGGCATTCACTTCCACAAGAGGACCTGCCATCATTCCGGGAACTGCCCATGAGCATCCGATTTCCTCCCACAAAAAGCGTTTGATTTCAGATGATTCACCAAAAAAACAGCTCGTTAAGGCACAGGATGCCGCCAAGATCAGCAAAAATGCGGCAAATGCACGGGCTTTTGCCTGTTTCGTGAAGTCCTTCATTGTCAATTCCTCCCTTTTTCAATCGTCGTTTTATGCCCTTCAACTATAAAGTTTGAAAAAAATGCAAAAGGTTACGGATCTTGTTGTATTTTTTCTTTTAGCGTTTGAATGATGAAGAAAAGTGCGCACGATGCACTCAGTTCATCCCCCACTCGCCCCGCAGGTAGCTCTCATAGCAGTCTTCACACACGTACAGATCAATACCGTCTATCAGCTTGTCGGACGTTTCGGCTTGCTTATGACAGTGATCGCATTCCATAGCGCCCTCATCACAAGAGCTAAGCAAAAGCAGCAGCGCAACCGCCACGCCCGCTATACGATACCCCAAACGCCCTGTCAACGTTGCAATTCTCATTTTTAATTTCCTTTCATCTCCGATTGATTATTTTAAAGCTCAGCAAAGCCCCTCAAAGCCAAAGGCCTTGCAAAGGGGTGCGCCATTGCCCGAGGGGGACGGCGCACTGCCGACAATGACCAAAAGACGCTCAAAGCAGGGGTCGAACACGTACAGGTCGGGAGGCAGGATCAGCTCGTCGCACACCCCTTCGGGGTGCTTGCACTGCAAGAGGATCTGCGCCGACAGCTCCCTTGGGTCTGCCATGGCAACGTAGTCGTGAAAGGTCCTGCCCTTCACCGTCAGTCCGCCAAGAGGCGTGCGCTTTAAGGGCTCGGACAAAAAGAGCGCCTTTCCCTCCATCCCTTCAAGAAGTCTTAGCGCCTGCTCAAAGCTCAAAGAGGGCAGGTCGGGGGACAGCCTCTCATAAAGGGGAGCGCAGTGATACCACTCGTCAAAATCCAAGCCCATTTTTTCAAGGTCTTCAAAGAAGGCGGGCGGTCTTGCCCCCTTGCATTCCTCTTCATCCAACACGAAGGCGTCGTAAAAGTCCAAAAAGGTCTTTTCGGGCAGAGCAAAAAACTCGATCTTCATCACACGCCTCCTTTATAGCAGCTTTTGCGGGCTTTTCCCCTTTTCAGTATAGCATAATTTCCCCTTTGATGCAAGGGGCGCAGGCGAAAAAAGGGCGCTCCGCCCGCTTTGGGGGACAAAAAAGATTTTTTATTGACATTTTTCGGGCGATATGCTATACTGAAAAAGGGAACCGTCACCACTGACCGTGCTGTTCAAAGAAACCGCCTTTTTGCAAAAGAGCAGAGCGGACGGCATTATCATGGCGCAGATCCCGACCGTATACGGAGCACAAAGCGGTTGACCGCGCTAAAAAAGCCCCCAAAAAACACCAACGAAAAACCAAGGAGGACCTTCCCATGAAAAAGCTGATTTGCTTGATCCTTGCCCTTGCCTGCGGGGCTGTAGGACTTTGTGCCTGCGTCCCTGAAAGCGGAGGAAGCGGAAATGCCGTAATGTACAAGCCCGTCATCTATCTTTATCCCGAGGAAGAAACCGACGTCACGGTCAAATTAGACTATGCAGGCGTTTTGACCTGCACCTATCCTGCGTATAAAGACGGATGGACGGTGCGCGCCCGCCCCGACGGCAGTCTGACCGATCTTGAAACGGGCTTAGAGTATTCCTATCTTTTCTGGGAGGGAGAAGCTGAGGTGGACTATGATCTGAGCCGCGGCTACGTGGTGAAGGGCGAGGACACTGCCGCATTTTTACAGCAGACCCTTGCCGAAATGGGACTTGAGCCCAAGGAATATAACGAATTTATCGTTTATTGGCTTCCTCAAATGCAGGGCAATCCCTACAATCTGATCACCTTCCAACAAGAAGCCTACACCAACAGCGCCGTGTTGAACGTCGCTCCCGAGCCCGACAGCCTTTTGCGGATCTTTATGGTCTATAAGGCTCTTGATAAGCCCATCGAGATCGAGCAACCCGATATAATCCCCTTCAATCGTCAAGGCTTCACGGTGATCGAATGGGGCGGCTGTGCCCTTTCCGAATAGCTCTGTCCTTTGCAAAAAAAACAAAGGCGGCGTCTTAAATGCATTCCGCATTTAAGACGCCGCCTTTTATAACGCATTTTATTTCACCATGCCGTAGCCGCCTGCGTACTTGCTCACCTCGGAGGCAACCACGAAGACCTTGTTATCGCACACGCGGCGAATGGCCTTTAAGGTCTTTGAAACCTCCTTGCGGGGCAGGACGATGAAGATCATATTCATCTTGTCCTTGGAGCCGTGGCCTGCAAAGACGGTGTAGCCCTTGCCCTGTTCCTCCAGATATGCGGTGATCTTTTCGGTGCTATCGTCGCTTGCGATCAGCTCTAAGTTGGAGGTGCCCAAAGCCAGCTTGCTTTCAATGGTCGAGCCGATGAACAGTCCTGCGGCGTAGCCGATACAGTAAAAGACCAGCAGAAGGGGATTGTCGCCAAGCGTCCCGATGACGCCTGCCACCACAAGACCCCATAGCAGGCACTCCACAAAGCCAAGTCCCGCCGCCTTTAACCGCTGTCCCTTGACCATCATACAGGTCTTCAGAGATTGGATGGAGATCTCCACGATCTTTGCCGCACAAATGATCAGACAAAGCGCCGCAACGGGTAAGGTCGCTAAAAGTTCGGTCATATCAAAATACTCCTATTCTTTTTCTTGTTTCTTATTTTTTGTCCCGAAGGATCAGTAGTTATATCTTTTGCGCAAAAGCACCATAAAAAAGACGCTCACCGCCACAGCCAGCGCCTCTGCCGCAACCACCGACCACCAGATGCCCGAAAGCTGCCACAGATGGGAAAAGAGCAGGACGAACAGCACCTGAAAGACCACGGTTCGAAGGAAGGAGATCGCCGCCGACACGGGGCCGTTGTTCAAAGCCGTGAAGAAGGAGGAGCCAAAGATGGCAAGCCCCGAAAAGAGGAAGGACAGCGCATAGATGCGGAAGCCCTCAAACGTCATTTCGTAAAGCACTGCATCGTAGCCCGAGAATAACAGGGCAAGGGGGAGGGCAAGAAGCTCTGAAAGCACCAGCATAAAAACCGATGCAGACAGGATCAGGACCATACTCTTTTTGAAGAGATTTTTTAACTCCCCGTGGTTCTTTGCTCCGTAATGATAGCCGATAACGGGGGCAACGCCGTTTGAATAGCCGATAAAGATGCCGATGAAGATGAAGGAAACGTACATCATCACCCCGTACGCCGCCACGCCGTCCTCTCCCGCCGCATCAAAGAGGCAGGAGTTGTACAAAAGCCCCACAAGCGATCCCGAAATGCCCGTGACCAGCTCGGAGGAGCCGTTGGTGCAGGCCTGAAGCATCGCTCTCATATCCAAAACGGGCTTCGTTAAGCGCAAAAGCGATTTGTTCTTGAAAAGGAAATAGAGAAGGGGCAGTCCTCCCCCCACCACCTGCGAAAGGGAGGTGGCGATCGCCGCACCCGCCAGCTTGAAGCCTGCGGGAAAGAGGGGGATAAAGAGGGCGTCCAGCACCATATTGGTCACACCCGCCATCAGGGTGACGTATAGTCCAAGCTTTGGCTTTTCGGCGGTGACGAAAAAGATCTGGAACATAAACTGCAAGCTCCAGAAGGGCATTGCCGCAAGAAGGATATAGCCGTAAAGAAGGGCGTCCGAGAGCATCTGCCCCTCGGCACCAAGCAGCACGAGGATGGGCTTTAAGGCAAAAAAGCCCGCCGCCGCAAGGACGATCCCAAGTCCGCCGGCGCTGTAAACGAAGAGGGAAAAAAGGCGGTTTGCCCGCTCCCTTTTGCCCTCGCCCAGCGTTTTTGCCACAAGTGCAGAGCCGCCCGCCCCGAACATAAAGCCGAAAACGCTGATGATGTTCAAAACGGGATAGACGAAATTCACGGCGGCAAGGGCGGTCTTGCCCGCAAAATTGGTGACGAACACCCCGTCCACCACGCCGTAAAGAGAGGTAAAGACCATCATCACCATGGCGGGCAGAGTGAAGCGCAAGAGCGTTTTATAGGTGAAATGGTCCGAAAGGCGCACCTGTTCTCTCTGTCTTTTCATTACCGTCAATTCCTCCTTTCACCGTCTTTTCTTGCCGTCTTCTTTGCAGTATAGCGGTTTTTTGCCGCTTTTCAAGCCCTTGCGGGTAAACTTAGTGTGAACGATTATGACGAAGGCTCACGCCTCGGTGATCCGCTTGCCGCAAAGATGCTCCACCGACAGCGCTAAAAGCAGGGTGGCTTTGCCGAAATCGGCGATCTCTTTTTCCACGTAGCCGCCGTCGGAGGTGAATTTTTCTGACAGTCTGCGGCAAACGGCGCTTACCGTCTCTTCATCGTCCACCACCTTGATCCGCCCGAAGACCACCAGGCTTTCAAAGCGGTCTGCCCAGGGGAGCCGCTCGTCCTTTCCCCGCTCTGCCATCAGGCAAAAGGATGCCTTGTCACTTTCCCTTATGGCGTCGGCGCGGTGTCCCTTGCCCCTTCCGCAGTGAAACCAGAGGAGCTTTTGCTCCTCGTCGTAAAAAAAGTTCATGGGCATCCCGTAGGGATAGCCGTCCTGCCCGTTTACCGACAGCACGCCCCGCTTTTCGCTTTTCAAAAGGGCGATGCACTCTTCAAGGCTTAACGCCTTGTTTTTTCTCTGTAGCTCCCGAAACATTCCTTTTTCCTCCTTTTTCCTCGGCCTTTTCCCCGTTTTTTGCCTTTTTTGAAAGCGCGGGGCGCACCATTTCTCTTTCGATATACGCCATTAACAGATCCACGATCTTTTTCTGCTGCTCTTCGTCAAGCGCCCTGCCCTTCTTCACCCGATACCACTTTTCAAGACACCCCCTGCAGCAGCAGGCGCAGGCGTGCTGGGCAACGAAGCAGGGATGCCCCCGCATAGGGGTCTGCCTGCCGTCGTTTGGCGGCTCGGCGGGGGCAAGGCGGGTTCTTATAAAGTCGGCGCAGTGCCTTCTCACCGTATCCATCCCCACCCTTTTGACGTACGCCCGATCGCATTCTGACAGATGAAAGGAGGAGCGAAACGCCGAGCGCTCCAGGCGATCAAGTGCCTCGTTGATGCTTGCCATATCCTTCCCCCTTTTTCTCTCATTTTCTCCCTACAGTATACCCCGACGTTCCCCCAATGTCAAGACGGCAGAGGGGCAGAGAAGAAAAAAAGGTGAACCTCGCCTCTGCATTCTTAGCGGAGAAAACACGAACACCACCAAGGAAAT
>JAGBIB010000120.1 GCA_017935195.1 Clostridia bacterium | reverse complement strand
GGGCTGGCACATCTCCTTCACAGATACCCTTTGCACGGTATATTTCAAAAAGGATTGGCAAGAGATCAACGGAGTGCCCACACCGAAGAATTGAACGTGCTTGTCAGGACAAGAGTTTTTCTCAAATTGCAAATTTGAGAAAGCTCCTTTTTGACGAACTGATCGGTATGAAAGTTGACAAACGGCAGGCAATATGCTATACTGAAGAGGTAAGGGCGGACATCCGCCAAAATAGGCTTTGAAAGGAAGAAATTATGGCTCGAACAAACAAAATCCTGCCGGCGGCAGTGCTTTCTCTGCTGATCACGGCATCCCTGCTCCTCGGCTCCTTCGTCCTCACGGCAAGTGCCGACTGGGCAAGCTACGTCACCCCCCTGCTGACCCTTGAGGCTGAGGATGGCTTCCTTGGCGGCCCTGCCCGTGTGGTGGGCTTCAAGGTGGGCAACATCGGCAAATGCGGCGGAGACTTTGAAGGAACCATCCTTTTTGATGATCTGCAGATCCCCAAGGATGGCGAATACACCCTGAAATTCTACTACTGCTCGGGCTCTGACGACCGCTATTTCCAGATCGACACGGGCGATGGCAGAGTGGATCTGCCCTGCCCCAACACCGGCTCCTTTGACACGGTGGGCAGCGTGGTCATCGACCTGCCCCTGAAAAAGGGCGGCTCGATCTTCATCGGCACCGAGTGGTACGGCCCCGATCTTGACAAGATCGAGATCTATGAGCAGGGCGCACAGATCCTGCCCGATAAAAACTATCCCGACCCCAATAATCAACCCTTTTTCGGAGAAAACCTCCTTCTTGACGTGAAAAACGGCGTCTATTCCTGCGGCTATAACGGCAATCTTGTTTTGAAGAACGCCCATGCCGAGGCAAGAGTGAACGGCAAAGTGCTTTCAAGCGACGAGTTCACCACCCACGAGGTCAAGGAAGAGGGCGCTACCGTCACCTTCACCCATAGCGGACACCCTTCCTTTGACGGAAAGCTCATCCAGACCTTCACCGCCACCTCCACCCACATCTTAACCACCCTGACGGTGGAAAGCGATGATGAGATCTCCTCTAACTATCTCTCCCCCCTTGCCGCCTACAAGGGAAGCGTCAGCCTTGAAAACGGGGTCTTCGTGCAGATCCCCTTTGACAACGACAAATGGGTAGAGCCCAAGCACCTAAGCGTTGATGAGCTGGCTCTCCCCTCCCGCGGCTACGAGGTGGGCGCACTTTATAACGAAGAAAGCTATATGGGTCTGATCGTGGGGTCGGTGACCCACGATAGCTGGAAGACCGCCGTGGATCTGTACGGCAAGGACGGGGACATCGCAGGCATTGCCGTTTACGGCGGTGTTTCCGACTTCGGCACCCGTGATGAGGATCCCCACGGATCCCTTTCGGGTAAATCCCTTTCCTCCCCCACCCTCTTCCTTGGCTGCTTTGAGGACTACAGAGAGGGTCTTACCGCCTACGCCAAGGCAAATTTAGAAGTTGCCCCCAAAAAAGAATCGGTGAAGGACGTGCCCTTCGGCTACAACTCCTGGGGCTCGATGCAAGGCACAGTCAGCTACACCGGCATGACGGCGGTGGCAGACTACATCAAGGAGCATCTGCAGGAGGCGTGGGCGCAGGATGGCGCACCCGTTTACGTGAACATCGACTCCTTCTGGGATTATCTGGTGCGCAACGATCTGAGCACCTCCCTCTCCCTTGACGAGGCACTTGCCGCCTTTGCCGCACACTGCAAGGAAAACGGACAGAAGGCAGGCATCTACTTTACCCCCTTTGCCACCTGGCTTTCAAACGAGGAGGAGTTAAAGAGCCACAAGATGGAAGGCTCTGACTACACCTTCTACGATGCGGCTTTGAGAAAAGCGGACGGAAGTCTTTACGGCAACAGCCTTGCAGAAGGCTTTGCCCTCGACCCCACCCATCCCGGCACCATCGCCCGCAACAAGGAGCGGATGAACTACTTCATCTCGCTGGGCTTTGAGTATATCAAGCTCGACTTCCTGACCCACGGTGCGTTGGAGGGTGACCACTACGACAAGAGCGTGAAAACCGGTCTGCAGGCCTATAACAAAGCAATGGCAGAGATTAACGAAACGGTGGATAACAAAATGTTCATCAACCTGTCCATCGCCCCCGTCTTCCCCTATCAGTACGCAGACGGCAGAAGAATCAGCTGTGATGCCTTCGGAAGCACCGGCAACACCGCCCATGTGCTCAGCTACCTGACCTCCTGCTTCTGGCAGAAGGAACTATACACCTACCCCGACCCCGACCATCTGATCGTGCTGGGAAGCGCCGAGGGCGTGGCACGGATGCGCGTCACCTCTGCCGCCATCAGCGGCACCAGCTTCCTGGTAGGTGACGATCTTTCCAAGGTAAGCGTAGGCTCTGCCGACCACAACCGCATCCTTTCAATGTATGCAAACAAGGGCGTGATCGCCGTTGCAAAACTGGCAAAGACCTTTACCCCCTACCAAACCGAAGCAGGCACACGGTGTGCGGAGATCTACTACTTAAAGACGGCAGATGCTCTTTATCTGGCACTCTTCAATTTTGATGGCGGCAGCAGATCCTTCTCCATCGACCTCTCTGCCCTCGCCTCCCATCTGCCCGAAAAGAAGGCGGCAACCGAGCTGTGGCAGGACGATAGCTTCACCGTGGACGGCACGCTCCTTCAATATGACCTCGACGGTGAGGATGCGGCCCTCATCAAGCTGTCCGAAAAGGCAGACGAGCCCGTCGATCCGCCGATAGACCCCTCCGAAAGCCCCGAGCCCTCGAAGGATCCCTCCAACGCCCCCTCGGAAGAGCCCTCAAAGCCCGCAACGCCCTCCGCGCCCGCGGTGTCCGACGAGCCCTCTAAGGGGGAGCGTGAGAGCGAAAACAGTGAGAGCGGTGAAAACGGCGACAAGGATGGCAAAAAGTCGCCCGTTTTGCCCATCGTCATCGGCGTGATCGCTGTATTGGCAGTGGCAGGCGTCGGAATCTATGTGCTTCTTTCAAAGAAAAAGAAGGGGTAAACCGCCCCTAAAGACAACATGAGCGGTACAGCGCAATGCTCTGGCAATAACCCGCAAGAAAAAGGAAGCTGCGGCAACGCAAGGCTTAAAAAGCAATAAAAAAGCAAGAAAATAAAAAGTGCTTCTCTGAGGTTCTTCCTCAAAGAAGCGCTTTTTTCTTTGGTGATGCCCACGGGCGCGATCTTCAGGGTGTTTTCAATCAGTCAATCGCTGTCTCTACAAGGTTCACTTGCGTTGCGATCAAACCATCAAAGTGTTCTCCGCTCCCCGTTATATCAGTGAGCGTTACATAAAGTGCGCAATTCCGCACGTCACTAACGTACCACCAAAAACTCACTATATTGCGATCGTCAATAATATAATTACAGTTTCCGCAACTATTTAACAATTGCTTGATAGCACCATAAGACATTCCCTTTTTGATCTGTTCGGCTTCCGCTTTGGTAATCGAAGCGGGTTTGAATTCGTTGGAAATAGAATATAGTTCCTCTCCGCTACCCAACCCCATCGTTGCCAGCTCCTCGATACCAACACACTTTATAAGCGTCAAAATGCGCCAATCGTGCAACACGCGAGTTCCCTCCGTTTCAACCCCGGGAATGCGGGACTCTAACTCCATCCTCGTGTAATTTCCGGTCAAAACAAAACTATAGCCAAGAAGCAATATCTTCCCATCGTCTAACACATACATGGTGTATTGATACCCGTAAGTACCATCGTTTTTGTTGGTATTGTAATGAGGTCGCCCAAGAATATCGTACACCTCATTTATAAAAAGCCCTTGTGTGACCTTCTCCGCCTGCTCGTGTGAAGGAAAAACGGGATCACTCACATCGTCATACGCAAAATACTCAAACCATCCAACAGGTATTCCGCCCATTTTGTAGGGATCACTCAAATGACGGGAAAGAGAATACCTCCCCTCCGTAGCAAACACACCGCCCTCATTTGCCTGTAGTCTGTCAAAGACCTGCCTTGCAAGGGTGAGATCGGGAGTGTATCTATCATTCGAGGTACTCGGATCCGTTGACTCTTCAAAAGTTGACTCCTCGCTACAAGTGGGAAAATTATCGGAATTTTCCTCAGGTATCGACTCTAAAAACGCTTCTCCACAAGAAGAACTTATGAACATCAATGCCATCAATACATATGCAATCACTCTGATTTTCATCCTATATCCCATCCTTTCCCGTCCAAAAATCGAACGCTATCCATATCAATTGCATTAAATGATCCTAAGCAATGATCACACAAAGCATCTTCCTCATTATTTGGTCCATAACCTATGGTAGCATAAACAGTTTCGAATATTTTTTCCAATTTTGTTTGCCCGGTTGTTGCATCAATCACTTCAAGATCCGCAACCGTACTCATCACGCAAGGTCTATCATCAACCGTATGATCATACTCCGTATACTGTTCAGAAAGTCCGAAAACATGAAAAAGCTCGTGAAAAAGCGCTATAGACATCAGTTGCTTTGTTTCTTCTTCCGTGTCCCCCTGTAAAATTTTGAGCATCTGTACAAAAGGGTTTCCAACACTAAACGTTACGGCTACAGTTTCAGAAGAAAGAGGTCTATGTTCATTTTCATCATTTCGGTCAGAACAAAATACAGAAGGATCATAATCTCCCCAAAGAACATAGATGTGGTTGAAGCCCCGTTCTTCTTGCATTATTTGATTCGCAATACGACCTATATTCTTGTGGTGAGCATTAACGGGTGAATCGATTTCATCGTAATTTATGAAATTGCACGAACCACAACTTTCTCCGCACGGCTCATCCATTCCAAGAGGGCACTGCTGATAGATTAGATTTTGATATAAAATCGGTTCATTCTTTACTGCAACATCAATATTAAACAGTTTCTTGAATGCCTCTTCCACAAATTCTCCGGCTGCCTCTATATATTCTAAGTTTCCTTCTGCGTCATCAAACGCACTGTCATAATAGTTTACGATCGTAAAGACACCGCTATGAAAGATCCATTCGTCGGTGTAGTTCGAATCATTAGCATAGGAAGATAGTCCAATTAGCGCATGAGATGCATTATTTAAATTTTGCAAACATAGACCGCTGTGATAATATGACTCGATCTTATATTCACCTAACGAAGTCATTTCAATATACCATCGCGTGCGTGTGGATTTAGTCGCAGATACAGTAACATTTCCACTTTCTGAAGTTGGGACCGACAAATACCCCTCTGCATCTTTTACATAAATGGTATAATAACCTGAAGCATAATATTGGACTGTTACTTTTGAACAAAATTCCTTGTATTGCATACCCAACACTGTATTACTCAATCCCAAAAAACGTCGTTCTTTATAAGACCTTTCTACATGAGCAACAGGATCTTTATATACATATTCATACAATTGCTTAGATTCAATATAATATTCTCCAGGCAGAATAGGCACCACATAAACGCGCATTGTTCCGCTAAATGTGACATTATCCTCGGTAATAGCAGTAGCAGTTACCGTTACCTGACCGCAGGAAACGCCCGTCAAAAGTCCGGTTTCGGCATCAATTGTGGCAACATCTTCATCAGATACCGACCAAGTAATGGGGCAATCCGAGGGATAGGTCTTTGCGGACATTTGAAGCTTTCCCGACGGTTCCACACAAAGAACGCCCGAGGACGCGCCGTCAATCAGCAGAACCGCGGTATACTCCATCACCACGTAGGGTCTGAGATTGGTGTTGGTATACTCCGAAGAGCAGACCTGCTTGACCGCCGTTTCATCGGCTGAAACCATCAAAAAGCCCTGCTCCTGATAAAAGTCTCTTGCAGGCTGAGCATTCGCTGCATTTCCCTTCCAATCCCACGATACAAGGTTGGTAATGTCAAAGGACGCCAAGCCGTTATTCTCCAGCGTTGCTTCTGCAACCGAAACGTCGGAATGTGCTCCGATATTATTCCACGTTGCGCCAGATTCTGTCCAAGTTTTGCTCTCAAGAGGATAAAGCAAGATGTTTTGAGGATCGGTTCCGCT
>JAGBIB010000119.1 GCA_017935195.1 Clostridia bacterium | reverse complement strand
TGAATATGATCGATCCCTTCCATCTTGAGGCATACGGTAAGACCGCTATCAACTACAACCGAGACATAGAGGTCTTTCCCGTTCTGAAGGCAATGATGGAAAAGATCCTCGGACATTCTCCCTACAAATCTCCCACAGATATGGGCGTGAATATGGTAGGCTTTTGCATCATTGACGAGGACGTTGTCTGCCGTGCTTCCCAGATGGAGGTCATCCGCCGCTACTATCAGACGCAGGTCGCCATCAGACAGGGCGAGTCGGATGAGACGCAGAAGGAAACAATTGAGCTGTTGATGCAAAAGGCAGAGATTTCTCCTGAGATGTGTCCGGCTGTGAAGGCTGCTCTTGACCGCGCAGAAGAAACCGGTGCACCCGCAGGTGCGATGGATCTTGGAAACGGAACGGTGGTCACCGGTAAAACCAGCTCTCTGCTCGGTCCCTCAGCCGCTTTGTTGTTAAACGCATTGAAGTCTCTTGCGGGAATCGACAATGAGGTGGATCTGATCAGCCCTCAGACCCTCGAACCTATCTGCCGTTTAAAGACCGAAAACTTAAAGAACCACAACCCCAGACTTCATTCCGACGAGGTACTGATCGCCCTGTCCATCAGCTCGGTAACCAATCCTGATGCGGCAAGAGCGCTGGCGCAGTTAAACAACCTTCACGGATGCGACGCTCACTTCTCGGTGATCTTATCTACGGTTGACGAAAAGACCTATAAAAAGCTGGGCATCAACGTGACAAGCGAGCCCAAATATCAGATCAGAAAGCTTTACCACGGCTGATTCTCATATATCCAAAACGGCTTCCCTTCGCGGGAAGCCGTTTTTATGTCTTTACCTATCCCTTCATCCCTTCATTTTCAGAGCGCATCGGTAGGCGTGGGGCGGAATGCCGAATTTTCTTTTAAAAAGCTTGATAAAATAATACTGGTTTTCATATCCGCACAGCTCGGCAACGGCAGAAATCTTTTCGTCCGTTGTTTCTAAAAGCAGGGCGGCGTGGGAAAGGCGGATGTCATTGAGATATGCGCTTGGCGTACAGCCGAACTCCTTCTTAAAAAAGCGATAGAAGGTCGCATTTGAGCAATTGATCTCCGATGCCAGCTCCTCAGGGGAGATCCCGCGGGAAAAACGGTCAAGAATGTATTTCTTGATCCTCTCCTTTTGAGGGGCTTCTCTCGTTTTCTTTTCGCCAAGCTCAAGCAGCTCCCCTGCAAGAATGGCTATGTTGCCACGGCTGTTTTCGGGCTCGTTTAACAGTCTGCCGATCCGCTCGCCCATTCGCTGTGCCGTTTTTCCCGTAAGACAAACGGGAAAAGAAAACAGGTCGTCAACACGGAAGCCGTTTACGTAAAACTCCAAAAAGATCCAGCGCGCCCCCATTTTCCCCGACGCAGAGTCGTTATGATGCACGATTCTCTGGACCGATCCCGCAGGTGCAATAAACAAGCAGCCTGAAGGGACGGTATACGTCTGACCGCCGTCAAGGGAAAGGTCATACCATCCTTCTGTCGCCTGCACGATCGAAAGACAGGACAGACTCTTCACGTGGGTCAGTCCCTCACAGCCGCAGTACATCGAAGAAACGCTCCAATTTCTAATTTCCAAGCTCTCCATCTTCATACCCATACTCCTTTGAGAATATAGTACAACTTTTTTATACCGTTGTCAATTGTCTTTTTTGAAAAAATCGGTATACTGATGATAGACAGTATACTTTTAGTATACCGAGAGCAGAAAGGATGCGGTGATAGATATGATTACCTTTTCAGGCGCTTTTCCGCGCCCCATCAGACTAACGGAAGAAACAAGACGCTTTGCCTACGAATCCTTGAAGGGCAAATACGGAGATGAAGCCAAAAGCACGCTCTCCATCTCACTTGACCACATAGAGGGGCTTGACGAGCTCTCCACCTCAAAGCAATGTGCCATTGCAATGACCGAGGTGGCAAAGCGCGCCCCCTTGCGCATCTGCCCCCACGAATCGGTCAGCGGTGCTGCAACTTTAGGCGGTGCCTTTCTTGCCGGCGGGCTTGCCAACTATAATGGAAAAAACCTGCTTCCGGGCACCGATCACCTGACCCTCGGATTTATTGACGCCGTCAACCTGGGTATTGACGTCTATGAGAAAAAAATACAACAACGGAAGAACGATCCCGCTCTGACCGCCCGTCAAATCGAGGTGCTTGACACCCTGCAGGCATCTGTTGACGCCCTGCGCATCTATCACCGAAGATATATGGAGGCACTGGCAGAAATAAAGCCAGAAAATGCCGAAAATCTGAAAAACGTTCCCTTTTTGCCACCCGCATCCTTCAAGGAGGCGGTTCAAAGCCTTTGGTTTCTCTTTTCCTTTGCAAGGCTTCTTGGAAACTGGCCGGGGATCGGAAGGATCGACGTGCTTTTGGGTCCGTACCTGGATGAGGACTTGAAAAAGGGTGTCATCACCATTGAAGAGGCGAGGGAGTTTCTTGCGGGCTTTTTCATCAAGGGATGTGAATGGATCGAAAGTGCTCCCACGAGAGGCTCGGGAGATGCGCAGACCTATCAAAACATCGTTTTGGGCGGTCTGATCCGTGAAAACGGCATTCTCAGGGAGGCGTCAAACGAAGTGACCTACCTGATCCTTGAGATCATTGAGGAACTGCCCATCGGTGACTTTCCCATCACCGTGCGAATGCGCAAGGACAGCCCTGAGCGTTTAAAAGAATTAACGGCGCGGGTAATCCGATGCGGAGGGGGAACGGTGGCGGTCTACAACGAGGAGTTGATCTTTGACAGCATGGTGCGCTTTGGGTATCCCGAGGAGGAGATCGTTGACTTTGCCAACGACGGTTGCTGGGAGGTGCAGATCCCCGGAAAGACCTGCTTTTCTTACTACCCCTTTGACGGACTGCGCATACTTTTAAACGACACGCTGAGGCTTCACACCGACATCCCTGCCCACTTTGACAATTATGCGTCACTATACGACTGCTTCCTTCGGAATTTGGAAAAACATCTTTCGCGCATCAAGCAGTATACTCTTGACAGATATATCACAAGGGACGAGGAGGGCAACGAGTACTTTAAAGAAAACGCCCCCTGCGCCTTTGTTTCCCTTCTTACCGACGACTGCATCAGCAAGGCACGGTATTACCACGAGGGAGGCGCACGCTACACCATTCTTTCCCCCCACATTGGCGGTGTTCCCGATATCGGTAACAGCCTTTACGCCATTGACAGACTGGTATTTAAGGATAAGCTCATTTCCTTTGACGGTCTGATGAGGGCGCTGAAAAACGATTGGGCAAACGAAGAATATATCCGTCAATACGCACTGAACAAATACGCCTATTTCGGAAATGACAACGATGAAGCCGATGCATACGTGACCCGCTTTCTTGATGACTACGGAAAAATGCTTGCGCCCAACAAGGAAGATCGGTTAATCCGCTTCCCTGCGGGGGTAAGCACCTTCGGTCGGCAGATCAATTGGGCGCCCTACCGCCTTGCCGTGCCCTTCGGAAAAAAGGCGGGCGAGATCCTTTCGGGCAATCTCTCCCCCACCCCCAACACCGATATGGAGGGGGCAAGTGCCGTGATCCGCTCCTACTGCAAAAGCGATCTCGCCGCACTCACCACGGGATGTGCTTTAGATCTCAAGCTCGATCCCGGCGCTATTGAGCATCCAAAGGGCATAGAGGTGCTTTGCGCGCTTATTGACGGATTTGTGGAGCTGGGAGGATATTTTATGCAGATCGACGTGGTTTCGGCAGAAATGCTGAGAGATGCGCAGGCGCATCCCGAGGACTATAAAAACCTGTCCGTGCGGGTATCGGGCTGGAACGCCCGCTTTGTCAGCTTAGACGAGCAATGGCAAAGAATGATCATTGAGCGCACCGAGCAAAAGAGATAGAGGAGAGGACAGATGAACGTACTGCGTATTCAGCGGTTCTGCACCGCCGACGGTCCGGGGATACGAACCACCGTCTTTTTAAAGGGATGTCCCCTTCATTGCCGCTGGTGCCATAATCCCGAGTCGCAAAAAAGTCTTTCGCAGATCTTTTTCACCCCCGAGCGGTGTATCGGATGCGGACTTTGTCAAAAGGCTTGTCCTCAAAGCGCCCACCGTTTTTCAGACACCCACTCCTACCTACGCGATCTTTGCTCAGGGTGCGGCGCTTGCGCCAAATACTGTCCAACCGACGCATTAGAGCAGGCGGGAACGATCCTTTCTACCGACGAAATCCTTGAAATCGTGGAAAAAGACCGCGCGTTTTATGGAAAACAGGGCGGGCTGACCCTTTCGGGCGGTGAGCCCTTGATGCGGAGAGGGGACTGCATCGCTCTTCTTTCCAAAGCCAAGGAAAGAGGCATTCACACCGTGATCGAAAGCTGCGGTGTTTTTGACAGCGGCTCGATCCCCGCTCTTTCGTCCCTTTGCGATCTTATGCTTTTTGACTTGAAGGACAGCGATCCCGTGCGCTTTTATGAAAACACGGGCGGACAGCTTGAAACCGTTTTAAGCAATCTTTACGCCCTTGACCGCGCGGGCGTTCAAACCCGCCTGCGGCTCATTCTTCTTGCGGGCGTGAACGATCACGACGAGCATCTTTCAAGGATTGCAGAGATCTACCGCTCCCTTTCGTGCTGTACTGGTGCGGAGGTCCTTGCCCACCATCCCGCAGGGCGTGCAAAATACGTCCAGCTTGATATGGAATACACCGATCTTGACAGCTACACGCCGCAAGACAGTCAGCTTTGCGCATTTAAGGAAAAGCTCAGCGCTCTGGGTGTACCTCTTGTAAATGATTGAGCGCAGTCGTTTTTCTCCAACCGCAAGGTATACAATCTTTTTGATTGTATACCGGTGCGCCTACCTTGGCTATGAAGTCCATTCGGGGCACATCGTTCATAAATGATCTTAAAATTTTTCTTTTTAAAACGTTTAACTTTCTGAAATTCGGGCATATAATGCGCTTGAACGAAAAAGAAAGGAGA
>JAGBIB010000011.1 GCA_017935195.1 Clostridia bacterium | reverse complement strand
GACTGCGTGTTCTCCGTTAAGGATAACACGCTAAAGGGTCGGAGTGCTTTTTGATTCGTATTCGCTTTCACGCACGTTTTCCTATCCGTCCAAGCCCTCAAGATAGGCAATGGCGGTAAGATACTTCTCGTTTCTTTTTTCATCCCATTCGGTCAACTCCCTGCCCACCATTCTGGAAAGGTCGCTGTTGTGCCTTAGATCCGCCAGCTTCACCGCCCGCGCAATGGGATTCCTTCCTGCGGCGGCAACGTAGTCCATATAGGGCACCTCGGGATCGTGGGTCAGCAGGGCAAGCGCCTCCATAACCCGAGAGTCAAAGCCCATTTTTTCAAGATCCTCAAGGGTATAGTCGGTGTCCTCCACCACGTCGTGGAGCAGCGCCGCCGCAGCGGTCAGCTCATCGGTCATCTGCTCTGCCAGATGGAAGGGGTGAAAAACGTAGGGAACCCCCGTTTTGTCGGTCTGCTCCTTGTGCGCCACAAAGCACAGCTTCAGCGCCTTCACCGTTTGCTCGGTATAGATCATTTCTCCTCCTGCGCCCTTCGGCGCTCTTCTCTGCCCCTGCAGTTCAAAGTGTATTCCGTTTGTTTTTTAAGTCCATCTTCTGTTTGGTCTGTTTTTGATCAGTTTCCAAACTCAATGCCTGCATCCATCACGAAAAAGAGAAGCAGAAGCGAGGCAACGATGAGCAAAAGCGCCACCGCGGCTCCGATGACCGTCCCCTTTTTCGAGGTCTTGCCCGCGCGGGGGCGTTCTTTTTCCTCCTTGCCGCCGGGGATGATCCGCGACAGTCCTCTGGTCAGCGGCTTATAAAGCAGGAAGACCATTCCGCCGTTCAGCACCGCCTTCAGTAGGTTGAAGGGCAAAAGAAGGGTGGGAATATAGCCTGCCACCTGCCCGTGGGTCAATCCCGTATAGTAGGGGGTAATGAGCATATTTGCCCCCATCATCAGGGCAACGGTGACCAGAATTGCGGTCAAAACCGACAAGATCGCCCCTTTAAAGGACTTTTTGTATTTATAGATCAGCGCGGCGGTAAAGCAGAAGGCGGCGCTGGAAATGAAGTCCATGATCAGACCGTAAGGGCCTGTGTCGCCGATGGTTAAAAACTCCAGCAAAACGGCACCCACCGACATAAAAAGCGCCGACACGGGTCCGCAAAACATGGCGCCGATGGCAAGCACCGCATCCTTCAGATCCAGCGTCAGAAACGCCACGGGAAAATGTACGATCATCCCCACCACGAAGGACAGCGCGGTAAACAGCGCCATAAAGGCAAGATTGCGCACGTCAAAGCCCCGCTTTTTTTCCTTTTTCTTTGAAGGCAAGGCTTCTGCCTGCTTCTCGCAGTCGGGCTCGGCGGCTTCAGTTTCCGTTTTTTCTATTTCATTGCCGATTTCGGCATTGCGTTCCTTTTTCATCATCTTTTCCGTCAAAGACGGCTTCCTTTCGTTTCGTTTTTTCCCTTGCGGGATAAAAAGAGTCGAGGAAAGAAAAAACGCCTCATTTCCAAAAAGGAAACGGGGCGCACACCGTCTGCACCTGACAACCAAATCGCCAAATCGCAGACGCTCCTTGCATCTCTTTTCTCATCCGGACTGTAACCGTCGGTATGGGACTCTCACCCATTCGGCGCCCTTCGGCGTTCGCAGACTTACGAAGCCTGCCCTTTGGCAAGCTCAGAATACTGCCGGTGTGGAATTGCACCAACCCCCAAAGCTATGTAGTTTTTACGTTTGGATCTCTTATAGATCACCGCCGCAGACACGCCCACGGCACTTCCTTGCAAAACAAGGAAAAAAGCAGGAAGGCGGTATGCCGCGCACGCGCTGCATACCGCCTCCGAAAAAGCTTGTTTTGAGCAGGTAATCGTCCTTACGGAGCTGAATTACTCGATGATCTCAGCAACAACGCCCGAACCAACGGTTCTGCCGCCTTCGCGGATAGCGAAACGCAGACCCTTTTCGATAGCGATGGGGGTGATCAGCTCAACGGTCATGTCAACGTTGTCGCCGGGACGGCACATTTCAACGTCAGCAGGAAGGGAGATGGTACCGGTAACGTCGGTGGTTCTGAAGTAGAACTGGGGTCTGTAGCCGGGGAAGAAGGGCTTGGAACGGCCGCCTTCCTTCTCGGTCAGAACGTATACCTGACCAACGAACTTGGTGTGGGGGTTAACGGAACCGGGCTTGCACAGAACCTGACCTCTTTCGATCTCGTCCTTAGCAACACCACGCAGCAGAGCACCGATGTTGTCACCGGCCTCAGCCTGGTCCATGAGCTTGTGGAACATCTCAACACCGGTAACTACGGTGTTTCTTCTCTCTTCGGTCAGACCAACGAGCTCAACGGTATCGCCTACCTTAACGGTACCTCTCTCAACTCTACCGGTAGCAACAGTACCACGGCCGGAGATGGAGAATACGTCCTCTACGGGCAT